>JBBDRH010000133.1:0-8917 GCA_040905645.1 Actinomycetota bacterium | reverse complement strand
ATCGCATGCATTAAAATGCAGTGCCTATGCAATGAGGGAGTTTTTGGGCTCTTAGGGCGCGTCGCTCGATTGCCCGGAGGTTTGTGTGCTCCTTAGGACGCGGCGTACTGTGAGCCGCTCGACTGCCCGTTGGAGCTCTCGATCGACAGATAGGGCTCCCACGCAGGGTAGGTCTTCCCCACCGCAGCCATGAGGAAGAGGCTGTCCTTGGGAGTACGGGGAGGCCGGCGAAGGGTCATCCCGGCCTCGTTCAGCAGAAGGTTCTCTTTTCTTGCGTTGCATGGGCGGCAGGAAGCCACCACGTTGTCCCAGGTGTGGGTGCCTCCCTTCGAGCGTGGCTTGATGTGGTCGACGTTCTCAGCCACGGATCCACAGTACTGGCACTGGAACTCGTCCCTGACGAACACCGCCCGGCGGCTCAATGCCGCCCGAGCACGGTGGGGCACCTTGACGAAGTAGACGAGGCGAACGACCGACGGAATCGGAACGGTCATCCTCTCCGAGTGGAAGGCCCCGTCCTCGGCCTCCTTCTCGATGACGGCCTTGGACTTCAGGACGAGGACTATTGCTCGCCGCACCGATACCACGCACAGCGGTTGGTAAGAGGCATTTAAGACCAGCGCCCTTGCCACTCACAACTCCTTCGATGGCTCATCGAGCAACCTTCTGCCACGCCCGTGGACAACAGAGTCCCAACACGTGGGACAAAGTATAAGTTGCTCCGGAAGCTCTGGAGGGAAAGTGGGGCGGTGCGGCTAGCGGCTGAGCCGGGCTCGCTCTTCCTTCAAAGCACCCTCCGCCTGCTTGAGGGTCTCCACGAACTCCTCGCGGTCGCGAAGGAACTCGGCGACTCCCTGGTCGAGGTTGCGCGTGATCTGATCGATCGCCACGAAGAAGGCCATCTGGCCCTGGCGAAGCGCGTCGAGGATCTCCCCGTCGTCCTTCGCCACCCGGAAGATGCTTTGACCATCGGTGATGAGCTTCACGCTGGAAAGGTGCTCCTCCAAGCTTGCCTTCTTGCGAAGGTATTCGTAGGCCCTGCGCACCCGCTGGAGGGACATTCCTCCGTCCAGCAAGGATTTAACGACCTTAAGAGCCACCAGGTCCCGGAAGGAGTACAGCCGGCGCACCCCGGGGCGGCCACCGGTCGATTGAACGCTGGGGCGAACCAGGCCTATCTGGTCCCAATACCTAAGCTGATGGCTGGTACAGCCTGTGAATCGGCATGATTGAAGAACACTGAACCCATCCAATGGGCGCCCCTTCCAGATATTTGAAATCTTTCAAGCTGATGATTTTGGTTGGTTTCGACGGTCCTCATGTTCTACCCGACGCCCGTAGAACAACGCAAGACGGAGAGGAGCAGTTTTTGGCCTAACTCAGAAATAGTTTCGCGCTCTGATCGACATCGGTCGAAAGTCTTAACCAGAGGTTGAGGGTTATGTTTCATGAAGGTCGAAATTGGAACCTTCTGTCAGGAACCCTCGCGGTTGCCCATATCGCGGATTCTGCTCCTCAGCCGAGACAGAAGATCGGCGAAGGGAGCCTGCTCACGTAGGATTCTGAGCTGCTCCGAACCGATCTTTCGAAGGTTGTCGTACGTGTAGGTGGCCGCGGCCAGCATTACGAGAAATGCTGTGATGCCAATCGGAAGCGCAGGCCGAAAGAAAAACACCACGAGGACGACGAAACCCGCGAGAAAGGCCGCCACTCCGCGCTTTACGTTGCGAAGAAGGTGGACCTGGAGAGTGGTTGAGGACACCCCGCGGACAAATTCGGGGTCCTGCTCATAGAGCTGGTCCTCGATCTCCTGGAGTATCTGCTGCTCTCTGTCTGAAAGGGGCATTTGCCGCCAAATCCTTTCGTGCAATTCGGGACGAGGTCCCGTTTCGAGGCCGTAACCCTCTTCCTGAAGCCTGGTGCGCTAATTATACTTTCTAAGGGGCTCCAAGGAGCGCCCCAAACCCTATGGCATCGTCGCCGAATCGGCGCCGTACCGCGTCCAGCGTCAGCTCGGCCGCTCCCCAACCGGGCTGCTCCGTGGGGAGCAGCTGCTGAGACGCCGGCCACCGGCACAGATTCGAAACCGAGATGCCCAGGAGCCTGATGCTCTTCCCCGGCTTCTCGGTCACGAATCTGGCCAGCAGCTCCCCGGCCACCCCGTAGATTCCGGTGGCGGAGTCGATCTCGAACTTGAGCGTCCGGGACCTGCTGTAGGTCGTGAAATCGCCCAGGCGCACCTTCAGCGAGACGGTCTGCCCGCTTATCCCCTGGGACCTGATGCGCGAGGCCACCCGGTCGGCCAGCTTCAGGAGGGCCGCCGATATTTGAGCTCTTTCGGTCAGGTCCTGCCCATAGGTCTCCTCGGCCCCTACCGACTTCGCCTCGAGGTTGGCGACCACCTCACGATCATCTCGGCCTGCCGCCAGAGCGGACAGATGGGCGCCATGAGCGCCCAGGACCCTTTCCAGGTAGGCGGGAGAGGCGGCGGCCACCTCGCCAATCGTCTTGAGGCCGAGGCGCCCCAGCACTGTGGCAGTCTGCTCACCCACTCCCCACAGACACCCGACCTCGAGGGGGGCCAGGAACTCGGTGACCTTGCGAGAGTCCACGACCACCACGCCGTTCGGCTTCGCAAGCCGGGAGGCAAGCTTGGCCAGGAACTTGTTAGGCGCGACCCCGACGGAGAGGATCAGTCCGGTCTCAGTGAGGACCCGATCCTTCAGGGCCTCCGCAATCGTCGGGGGGTTCGGCCAGATTCGGTGAGCCCGGCGCACATCGAGGAATGCTTCGTCCAGGGAGAGCGGCTCGACTACCGTGCTGAACGAGTCGAACACCTCCTTCACCCGGTGGGACTTTTCGATGTATGCGGGAAAGTTCGGCTGGACGAAGACGCCGGCCGGGCAGAGGCGCCGGGCGCGGGCGACGGGCATCGCGGAGCGGACGCCGTAGCGACGAGCCTCGTAGGAGGCGGAGGTCACCACCCCCCTGGACCCGAGCCCCCCGACGATCACCGGCGCCCCTCGGAGCCGTGGGTTGTTCAAGGTCTCGACCGATGCGTAGAAGGCGTCGAGGTCGGCGTGCAGAATGGGACAGGACCAGGCGGGCGTCTCCCCCGCCGGTATTCGATCGCCGGCCGCCACCCGCACCCTCCGATCAAACGTATGTTCGTAAGCGGCAAAACCGTACACCTGTTCGTTGCGAGTGTCAACGAAGGGAGGGTGCACCGGGCCGCGGTCGTCGGCGGGGGGCGGGTGTAACCAAGGGCGTGAGCTCAACGGGCGAGTCGACCCGCGCGGGGAGCGGCCTTACTTACTGCGAGACGTCGATTTTCCAGGGACCGCTGGCGGCAACGTCCACCACGTAGACGCCCTCGGCTGCGATCTCAACAGTCTTCTCGCCACTGAACTTGCCGAGCTCGTTCGCAAGATTGGTCAGGCCGGTGCCGTCCGACTTGAGAAGGTAGGGAGCAAAGAACCCGTCGCCCTCGTGGCTGACTCGGAACCTGGCGGTGCCCGGCTTCAGGCTGAAGAACTTCGTGGCAGAGGGTCCATCTCCGCTCAGCGTTTGCGGAGGAGCCTCGGCGGTCGTGGGAGCCGACTGATCGATTTTAACCGCCCAGTCGCCTGTGGCGTCGATATCGAGGACGTAGTCGCCGGCCGGAAGCCCGAGGGCCCTCGACCCCTCGTACTGGCCGATCTCGTTGACCAGCAGCTGGGTGGCCTGGCCCTGTCCGTACATCACCACGAAGTTGGACGAACCTTTGTGAGCGAGCGTGATGACCGTGAGCCCGCCGCCCGCCTTGAAGGTCTGGCTCTTCTTGCCCTTCCCTTCGAAGCTCAGGCCCGGCGCCGTCTCGGTCCTCGCAGCCTCATCGGCCCCAGAACTCTTGTTGGCCCCGACCTTGTCCAACAACGAGGTGTCTTCCGGCTTCTCGTTGGACCTGCCCGTCATGCTCAGAACGACGACCAGGCCCCCGAACGCCACAAGGATCACCGCCACTCCCCCGAAAAGCAGCCACTTGAACTTGTCGAGGAAGACGTCGTCGCTCATAGGGCAATCTCCAGCCGGACCGAACGTTGCTGCCGCGGCGCGGGTTCAGTCGTCAATTTGTTGTGGTTGGCTCCGGCCCCGGGCTCTAGAAGAATCCAAGTGCCGAGCGAGCGATCTCGCTCATCTTGTCCGGTCCCCATGCCGGGTGCAGCGTCATCTCGGAAGTGACGCTCGATATCCCCTCCACGCTCGACGCCGCTTCGCGTATGTCGCTCTCGATCTGGGCGCTGGCCGGGCATCCGGCCGACGTGAGGGTGTAGAGGATCTGGGCTTCACCGTCTTCGGTGACCACCACTTCGTACACCAGGCCAAGATCGACGATGTTGATGCCGATCTCAGGGTCGGTGACGACCTTCAATGCTTCCTTTACGTCGTGCGATGTGGCCATATCTCATATTAGTCCACCCCGGCATCGATGACATTCAGGAGCCGGATGCCTCCGACAACTCCCTCTTGAGGCGCGCCGCGGCCTCGGCCGGGTCCGAGGACTCGGTGAGAGCCCGGACGACGCACGCCCTCCGTGCCCCTGCGGCGATCACGGACCCGATGTTGGAGGCGTTGATTCCCCCGATGGCGAAAACCGGCAGGTTCGAGTACGCCGCGGCGTAGGAGACCAGCTCCTCTCCCACCGCAGGCCTCCCGGGTTTTGTAGGAGTGGCGTAGATGGGGCCGACCGCAGAGTAGTCGGCTCCCGACCCCACCGAGGCGTTGAGCTGGGCCGGGGAGTGGGTCGAGCGCCCGATCAACCGGTCCGGTCCCATCTGGTCCCGTGCATATATATAAGGCAGGTCGTCCTGCCCGAGGTGGACTCCGTCGGCCCCGGCCGCAATGGCGAGGTCCACACGGTCGTTGACGATGAAGAGCGCCCCGAACTCGTCGGATCGGCTGCGGGCAATCTCGCAGTAGGGCATGAGCAGGCCCGCCTCCATCTCCTTCTCTCTCAGCTGGACCATGTCCACCCCGGCTTCGAGGACCCGGGGAAGGAATTCGTCCAGCGCCCCTGCCGGGGGCAGGGCGGGGGTGATCAGATACAGCAGGCAGCTTTCAAGACGGTCCCTGATTGGATGCATGACCTCGCCGCCTCTCGGGTAATGTGAACGCTGTCCAACTGTATAGGCCCGGCGTTTTCAGCCGAGCCGTTGATCGGCGGGGGGAGGTGAGTCGGTGTTCGAGAACAAGCAAGTGGTCGTGCTCGGCGAGCGGGACGGTGTGTCCGGGGGCGCAATTGTGGCGTGCCTTGAAGCTGCAGGCGTGGCCAAGGTGGCATTTGCCGCCACGGAGTGCTTCGTCTGAACGGCCTCAGGGGCCATGGATCTGCATCATCAGGAAGTGATCCGCAAGCTTGCGGATCAACACGGAGCGAAGAACCTGTTGGTAGTGCTTGGTTCTCCCGACTCCGAGAGCGCTCAGGTTTCAGCCGAAACCGTTGTCCTGGGCGACCCCACCTATGCAGGAGCCCTGGCCGAGGTCCAGTTGGGCCTCGACGTTTATCACATCCTCGAAAAAGAGATTTCGGCTGAGATTCCCCCCGACGTCTGGGAAGAGCAGATCGGTTTGATGGCCGATGTCCTAGACGGCGAAGGCATCGCCGAGACCCTCCGCGCGATAAGAGATCAACGGCCCTAGGGGGGCCTCATTGCGGGCGGCTACGGCCGTATCTTCGCGCCCTCCCGCAGGCGTCGTTTTAGGCTTGACAACCCACCACTTTAGGTGAATGATTTAGCACGCTCAGTAGTAATCGACGCTTCGAATATCCGCGTGGTTTAACGCTTCGTGGCGCAGAATGGGGGCAGCTCTTTCCAGCTACTTTGTTTCTAATTACTGGATTCGGCATGGGCACTTCATTTAGCATTGACCAGCACCTGGCTTCGTAGCGCATCCAATACGAGGAGACCAAACTCAAAATGTCGAGAAATTCCAAAAAAAGCAAGACTCTGAGGATTGGCGCGTTGATGGCGCTCGCCATCCTCAGCCTTTCGCTTGCAGCTCCGGCTGCCCAAGCTCAGATCAATTTCGCAGACGCGGACTTCTCCGGCTACGCGACCGGGACGTACGTCCATGCAGACGCGCTCACCCTCGGAACTCCGGTGGTAAACCTCGACCTCGGCGTCTCTTCAGCGGCGACAGCCTCAAAGGGCCTTACCGCGCTCACCTCGGGGCTCGGCCAGGTCGTGTCCCCGGCTTTGCCGGACAAGAAGAGCTACGGCCGGGGCAGCGGCCTGGATCTTGCCGCGCTGAGCGCTCAGCTGCTCAACCAGAGAGCCGAAGCTGCTGCTCCTCCCTCCACCGAGCTGCTTTCCCGCCCGCTGGTAGGCCCGCTCGACATCCCGGGGGTGCTCAGCGTCACCGCCCTCGAGGGCCAGGCCCAGGCGCGTTGGGACGACAGCACCTGCATCCTCGGCCAGGACCTTAACTTCGGTCTGGGACGTGCCGCAAACGCACGCGTTCTGGGCGGCGTGCTCCCAAGCCTCACCGGCCTGCTGGGCACCGCGCCGAGCAACGTTCCCGACGGCGGCGCGGTGAGGACCGCGTCCCGCACCCGCCTGGTGCCCCAGACCGGCAGAGACGGCGCTCAGATCGGCCCCAACCTCGGACTGATGGCGGAGACCCGCCAGACGCTGGCCCCGGTAGTCCTCTTCCAGGGCATTCCCGGCGCTGAGCTCACGATTGAGCTTCTGGGCGAGTGGACCCTGAGAGCGGTTGCGACCGGCATCGCCAACGGCGCGTACGTCCAGTACCAGCCCGCAACGGCCGGCGCTACGCCGGTCCTGAAGATCAGCAACACCCTCCCCGTTGTCGGCGAGGTGGTCGACAGCGTTCTCGTCACTCTCAACCAGCTGCTCGGCCAGACCCCTCTGCCCGGGCTGCTCAACGGCGACGTCCTCGGGCTCGGCCTGGTGGACCTGGCGTTGAACCCGGCTCCGACGGTTACCGAGTCTGCCGATGGGACGAATGCAAAGGCTTCGGTAGACGTCGTGAGAGTCCGCCTGCTCCCCGGCGCCACCGGCGTCCTGGGGCAGCTGACGAACTCGATCATTCCGAACCTCGAGCTCGCCGATGTCCGCATCGGACACATGGAGGTGGAGGCGAAGGTGCCGGCCGGTGGAGTCGTCTGCCCGGGGCTGGACGTGACGAAGTCGACGGTCGACAACGTTCAGGTGGTCAACGCCGGCTCGGAGTTCGGCTACAACGTCAACCTGCGGAACCCCTACGACTGTGAGCTCACCGCCAACAGGCTGGGTGATCAGATGACCGTCACCAACGCGGTCAAGTTCACCATCAGGGGAGCCGACCCGGCGGGCGCCCAGATCGGGGCGAATACGGTGACCTATGCCGATGTCGGAACGATCGCGCCCAGGGGCACCAGGGATGTCAGGATTCAGGTTGCGGTAGATCCGGAGTCCCCATCGGGGCGCTTCACAAACACCGCAAAGGCGATATCGAACTGCTCCCTGGAGTCTGCGCAGGGAGCCAAGATCAACGTCGAGCTAACCGACGAGCACACCATCGATATACCGGAAGTTAGGGCACAACAGAAGCCGCCGCTACCTCGCACGGGTGGAAACTCGATCTTCTACGCCACGGCCGCGACGGTGCTGGCAGCCATATCGGCAGCGTCGGTCCTCGGCTACCGCAAGCTGCGCAACTCCTCGGAACCAGGGAGTGGCCAGTAGCGGCAATTTCACCTCGAGTCCCCACGGCCCGGTGTTCGAGTCCGGCCGTGGGGACCGAGTGCCTGTAGACTTTTTCCCTGGCCGATCACGGTTTATTCAACCACGGAGCGTGCTTGCGGGAGCCGTAAAACCTGATGAAGAAGTAGAGGGTTGAATTTGTGATTACCCCTCGGGGACGACGTGCCGCTGCTCTTTGTCTCGCCGGTCTTGCGGCCGTGACCGCCATCGCCGCCCTGGGCTTCGTTGCCTACCCCTTCTACACCGACTTCCGGGCAGGCCGACAGCAGGCGGCACTTCGAGAATCCTTTGCCAGCGAGAGCCACAAGGCCGCCTACAAGGCCGGCGAGGTTAAGGACAGCGAGCCCCTCACCCGGATCAGGATCCCTGCCATCGGAACGGACACCATCGTAGTCGAAGGAACCTCGCTGAAGGCCCTGAACACCGGAGCCGGGCACTACCCGACCTCTCCGCTCCCGGGCGAGGTCGGCAACGTCGCCATCGCAGGTCATCGGACCACCTACGGCAAACCTTTTGCCCGTCAGGACGAGCTGAAACCCGGAGACAAGATCTTTCTCGATACTCCTTTCGCCAAACACACCTACGAGGTCGTGCCCGCTTTCGGGGGCCACGCCAACCCCTGGATAACCTCGGGCGACGACTG
Source organism: Actinomycetota bacterium (assembly GCA_040905645.1). GTDB lineage: Bacteria > Actinomycetota > CADDZG01 > JAHWKV01 > JAHWKV01 > JBBDRH01. Next base: position 529 of record JBBDRH010000133.1, on the reverse strand, counting down.
GAGCGTTGCCGACGCCACCCCCGACGCGATGCTGACGCTCACCACCTGCCACCCCAAGGGCTCCGATGCGCAACGCCTGGTGGCAAGGGCCAAACTCGTGAAATCGGATCCGCTGGTATGAGACGCCTGGTTGCGATATCGGCACTGGTGGCGCTGTTTACGATCGCCACCAGCACCGCAGCATTTGCGGCGCCGGGGGTCAGGTTCGTAACGCCCCCGACTCCGGGAAAGGACCAGGCGGTCAAAGGGGTCCAGTCGATCGAGGCCGTCGCAGAACCCCCGAGCCTCCTCGGGCTCGGGCTGGTGGCGCCATCTGTGAAGGACATCACCGTGACGATCCGGCCACGTCCCGGCTTCAAAGCCGGCGCCCCGGTGGCGGCCACCAAGGAGGGCCCGAGCTTCAAGATGACCTGGAACACCGGCGAGTCCACCCCTTACAACGGAAACTACGATCTCGAGGCGGTTGCCATCCTCAGCGACAACAAGACGATGGCGGCGACGGTTGAGAAAGTCTTGGTAAACAACCACG
>JBBDRH010000132.1:0-1485 GCA_040905645.1 Actinomycetota bacterium | reverse complement strand
CCGCCCCAAGGTGTTGATAGCATCCGCTTGTTAGCTGTTGGACGCCTCGAAGTCGCGCAGGATCTGGTTGCCCTGCTGGACCGCCGAGTCGAGGGCTTCCTGTCCGGTCTTGTCGCCAGCGAGGACGGCTTCAAGTTGCTCGTCGAGGATTAACCGGATTTGCGGGAAGTTGCCGAAGCGCAACCCCTTGGAGTTCTCCGTCGGGGGATTGAGGGTGATCTGCTGGATCGAGGTATCGGCGCCGGGATTCTGTTCGTAGTAACCCTGTTCCTGGCTCAGTTCATAGGCCGCATTGGTGATTGGCAGATAGCCTGTCGACTGGTGCCAGTCGGCTTGCACCTCTGGCGAGGACAGGTAGTCAAGGAAGGCGGCCGCGGCCTCGTATTCCTCGTCCGAGTGCCCCTGCAATACCCAGATGGTAGCGCCGCCGATGATGGAATTCTGCGGCGCACCCTCGACGTCGTCGTAGTAGGGCAGCATGCCGAAGCCGACATCGAAGCCCTCCACATTGGCGAGGATGCCGGCACGCGAAGCAGAGGAGTTCATCACCATCGCGCAGGTGCCGGAGTAGAAGCTTGGATTGGAGTCCGGGCCGCCGGCGGGACCGGCATAGCGGAAGATGTCGGCGTCGGACCAGCGCTTAAGATCATCCCAGAAGCGGGCCTGGACCTCGCCGTTGAAGGTCAGCTCCGTGCCGAGCCCACCAAAGCCGTTCTCCAAGGTGCCGAGCGGCTGGTTGTGCCAGGCAGAAAAGTTCTCGATCCCGATCCAGCTGGCTGCATAGCCCATGCTGAAGCCGCACTCGGCAGCACCCGATTCCAGGATCTTGTTGGAGAATTCCTCGACCTCAGCCCAAGTCTTCGGTGGCGTTTCGGGATCAAGCCCGGCCGCTTCGAAGGCCGCCTTGTTGTAATAAAGAACGGGCGTCGAGGAATTGAACGGCATAGAGAGCATGTTGCCCTCGGTGTCCGTGTAATATCCGACCACGGCGGGCAAGAACGCCTGCGGATCGAACTCCTGCCCGGTGTCGGCCATCAACTCATACACCGGATAGACGGCGCCTTGGGCGGCCATCATCGTACCGGTACCCACTTCATAGACCTGTACCAGCACCGGCTGCTCGTTCGCGCGGAAGGCAGCGATGGTGCCGACCATCGATTCTTCATATTCGCCGCGATAGACCGACGTCACCGCGTATTCGTCCTGGCTGGCGTTGAAACCGGCGACGATGGATTCGAGCTTCGTGCCGAGTTCGCCGCCCATCGAGTGCCACCAGTCGATCTCGGTCTGCGCATAGGAAACGCTAGTGCTGAGAAGAGCGGTGAGGGCGGCGAGCCCTGTCGCGATTGATATACGTACCATTCTTGTTACTCCCTGGTTAGGAATCCCGACAGCAGGAACTCCTTGCCCCGCCGGCCCGTCTGGTGCGGACTAGGTGGGGGTACTGACCGACGTTAACGCGTGGGTGAAGCTTTTACGACACTT
>JBBDRH010000131.1:0-1486 GCA_040905645.1 Actinomycetota bacterium | reverse complement strand
ACTTGTACAGCTGCAAGGCTGAGAACCCGCTCTCCCCACTTAGACGCGTAGAGCCGTCATTCAACCGGCCGGGCGGCTCCGCAGCTCCAGCATTCGGTGAACTGAGCCTCGAGCTTCTCCAGGCAGCCGGGGCAGACCCAGCCGAGCCCGGTCCCGGTTCCATACAGAGCCTGCTCGATGCGCTGCCGTGCGCGGGCCCGGTCCTCGGGCGCCAGCCAGATGGCGGGAAGGGTGTCGTAGGTAATCGGAAGCTCTCCATAGCCTGCCATGAGGTGCTCCCCGCGCACCTCGCAAACGATACCTTCGGCGGCCAGGAACCCTGCGATCAGGTGCGCCTCCGCCAGGTTGCGCGCCACATAACCCTGAACTTGGTCGACGGGGGGAGGCTCAGCCTCCGATGTAGGACATCTCCACTTTGGGCAGGCCCTCGGTGAGTGAGGAGCGAATCTCCGAGTAGCGGTCCGTGCGGTTGCGCCAGGTGTGGCCGACCGCCCGGGAGATCTCCTCGTCCGACGCACCGTCCCGTAGAAGCTGTCTGAGGTCCTGTCCCTTGACTGCAAACAGGCAGGTGTAGAGCTTTCCCTCGGCGGAGATCCTCGCCCGTGTGCATCCGCCACAGAACGGCTGGGTGACCGAGGCGATGACCCCAACCTCGTTGGTGCCGTCGGTGTACCGCCAGCGGTTCGCAACCTCGCCCGGGTAGTTGGGCGGCAGCTGCTCCAGGGGCATCTCGGCGTTGATCAGCTCCACGATCTCAGCCGCAGGCACCACGTCGTCCAGGCGCCACCCGTTGCTGTGCCCGACGTCCATGTACTCGATGAACCGCAGGATGTGGCCCTTCTCCCGGAAGTAGCGGGCCATGGGCAGGATGCTCTGCTCGTTCACGCCCCGCTTGACCACCATGTTGATCTTGACGGGGCCCAGCCCGACCTCGGCGGCGGTGTCGATGCCGGTGAGCACCTTCTCGACAGGGAAGCCGACGTCGTTCATGGCCTTGAAGACCTCGTTGTCGAGGGAGTCCAGGCTTACGGTGACCCGGTTGAGACCGGCATCCTTCAAGGCCTGCGCCTTGCGGGCTAGCAGCGATCCGTTGGTCGTGAGAGTGAGATCGAGGTCCGGAATGCGGGCCAGGCTCTCGATCAGCAGCTCGAGGTTGCGCCGGACCAGCGGCTCGCCCCCGGTCAGCCTGATCTTCTTCACGCCGTGCCCTACGAAGATGCGGGCGATCCTCTCGATCTCCTCGAAGGTCAGGAGCTCCTTACGGTCGAGGAACTGGTAGTCGCTGCCGAAGATTTCTTTGGGCATGCAGTAGATGCATCGGAAGTTGCAGCGGTCGGCCACGGAGATCCTGAGGTCGCGGACGTGGCGGCCCATGGTGTCGGTGACACCGGGCTTCGACGTGCTTACCGCGAGAGGAGTTTCCATCTGCCCAGTCTAACGTTCGAGGGGTTTAATCCATTCCATTCGGGGGGGGGGGGGGGGGGGG
>JBBDRH010000130.1:0-1488 GCA_040905645.1 Actinomycetota bacterium | reverse complement strand
TCTTCGTCGAGAGGCTCTGGCGGTCGATCAAATATGAGGAGGTGTACCTGCACGCCTATGACACCGTCTCCGATGCCCGGGCCGCGATCAGCCGCTATCGTGCCTTCGACAACGGTCGCCGACCCCATTCGAGCCTTGACCTAAGGACGCCCGACGTCGCCTACTTCAATGCGCTGATGCCAATCCCGGCAGCAGCATAGCCAAGGCCGAAATCCACTTAGAAGAGCCCCGACAGCTGTTCAGACAAACCGAGCCATCTCTCATCTCGATCCGTCCCGATTCCCTCCCGGCCCTGCCCCGCACAAAGGCACTTACCCCGGGCGTGATCACACCTTGAGCAAGGGGAAGTCGCTGCCGGGAACGGCAGACTGGGCGTCGGTGGTCGTGCTACGATGGTTTTCGGCTCAACTAAAGCTCTGGGTTCAGTATATTAGGGCCGTGCGGGGTTGGAGGACGAGACGTGCGGCATCTGAGCCCGCTGCGGCTAGGCCGGCTGGTGCGGTTGCGAATGCGCCGTCTTATCCGGCGGATCGCGCTTTCGCACCTCTTCCTCTTCGTTGCAGTGATCGTGATCGCAGCCGCGATGCTGGCTCTGGGTGGGTGGATCAGCGCCCAGTTGAGAAGCAGCATCAGTCAGGGCGTCGCAGCCACTGCAGCCTCGGGAATGAGCGCCCTGCTGTCGGGCACGCTCGCAGACCTGGGGCCGGAGCGCCCTCTGGGTCCACAGAGCTGGGCCAGGCTGGACGAAGTCTTCGGCATCGGCAACGACGCCAGCGCCACCCGGCTCTTGCAGATCAGCATTGGAGATGTCGACGGAATGCCGATCTACGCTTCCTTCGGCGGCATTGCGGACGACGGCGACGAAGCGGATTTTCGGCGGGCCGCATCGGGTACGACCGTGGCATCGGTGGAGGACCTGGAGATCGCGCCGGCCGGGCCGTTCGAAGCCCACACCCTGCCGGTCCTGAAGATCCACGCGCCGCTCCATGCGGGCGCCTCGGACGAGGTCTTCGCGGTAGCCGTGCTCTACTATAGCGCGGCCTTTATCGAAGACTTGCAAAGGCAGGCACAAACTGTGGTCTGGCTGCTGATGGGGTGCGGCGGCACTGCCATTGTCGGCATCCTCTATCTTTTCGTGGCCCAGGCCAGCCGGACCATCAACCGCCAGCGGGCGATCCTCGCGCAGCGGCTCGAGCAGTCGCGCCTGCTCTCAGAGCAGGTAACGTTGCTGCATCTGGAGTCGGAGCGGCAGCGGTTGGAAGCAACGCTCTCCAACGAGCGCCTCCTCGCTCAGGTCGGCTCGGACCTGCATGATGGGCCGTTGCAGGTGCTGACGCTCGTCATCCTCCGGCTCTCCCAGGAGGGGTCCAAAGCCAAGACTGCTGCCCTCCGGTCCGGCCTGCAGCGGACTTCCGAACTTGCCGCAGAGGCCCTTGATGACATCCGCAACATCTCTTCCGGACTGGTGCTGCCGGAGCTTGAGAAACT
>JBBDRH010000129.1:0-1488 GCA_040905645.1 Actinomycetota bacterium | reverse complement strand
TCTCAAGACCGGAGGCCTGGAGCGACCGGATGGCGGTCTCCCGGCCGGAGCCGGGGCCCTTCACGAACACGTCCACCTTGCGGACGCCATGCTCCTGGGCCCGCTTGCTGGCTGCCTCGGCGGCGAGCTGGGCCGCGAACGGGGTGGACTTGCGTGAGCCTTTGAAGCCCACGTTCCCCGCGGACGCCCACGAAAGGGCGTTGCCGTCCAGGTCGGTGATACAGACGATGGTGTTGTTGAAGGACGACTTGATGTGTGCCTGGCCGTGAGGAACGTTCTTCTTTTCCTTGCGCTTGGGCTTTTTGGTCTTGGCCACTACTTACCTTTCTTGCGCTTCACGCCGACGGTCTTCTTGGGGCCCTTGCGGGTTCGGCCGTTGGTGTGGGTCCGCTGGCCGTGGACGGGCAGGCTACGGCGATGCCTGATGCCCTGGTAGCAGCCAATCTCGATCTTTCGCTTGATGTTCTGCGCGATCTCCCGGCGCAGATCTCCTTCGACCTGGTAATTGCCTTCGATATACCCCCGAAGGCGCATGACCTCGTCCTCGGTGAGGTCCTTTACCCGTTTGCCCCCATCGACCATCGTTCCCTTGACGATCTGCTGAGACCTGGTGGGGCCGACTCCGAAGATGTAGGTGAGACCGATTTCGAGGCGCTTGTCGCGGGGAAGGTCGACCCCTGCGATGCGTGCCACGGCTACACTCGCTCCCTTCGGTCGCTCGGTAGACCGGAGTAAAGCTCAAAGGCTTGGATTCGCTCGCTGCGCTCGCTCAGCCTCATCCCTGAACCTGCTTGTGACGCGGGTTGCTACAGAGCACCCGCACCTTGCCGTGGCGACGGATGATCTTGCATTTTTCGCACATCTTCTTGACGCTGGGCCTTACCTTCATTCAGTCCTCATCTATTCCTGAAGAGCCACACGATCCGGCCCCTGGTCAGATCGTAAGGTGACATCTCGACCTCAACCCTGTCCCCGGGCAGCACCCTTATGTAATTCATCCTCATCTTGCCGCCGATGTGAGCAAGCACTTTGTGCCCACCTGGGATCTCTACCCGGAACATGGCGTTGGGAAGCGGCTCCACAACAGTGCCTTCGACCCTGATGGGCGCTTCTTTGCCGGACTTGTCCTTTGTGGCCATAAACTCCTTGCAGCTTCATCTCCGATACGGCGCTCCGCCAGCGAGGCCGGGGCAAGCCGCAGCCCTATGCTCCTGGATGGAATTCGAGAGCGACACCGGAGAACCAACCCCCCGACACGCCCAGGCACGCGTAAAAACCGCAGCCTAGGGCCGGAAGAAGAAATGATACCAGCGAAGCGGCGACTGCGCCATCGTCACCACCGGCACGGCCCTACCGCCCCAGCCCTCGCTTGCCTCCGTCAAGGCAGCCCGTACGCGAGAGCTCTTAGCCGGTCAGGGACGTCAGGATCCTCGGCCCGTCCGAGGTCACCGCGACAGTGTGCTCGAAGTGGGCCGAAAGGCTTCCGTC
>JBBDRH010000128.1:0-8945 GCA_040905645.1 Actinomycetota bacterium | reverse complement strand
CAAGGAACGCATGTCGGGAGAAGCCTTCAATGCCCCGGTCGACTCCAAGACTAGCTGCGGCCTTGGCCATGTCTAGGCCGGTCCGCGCCTGACGACCTCGCCAATCCGAGCGGCCCTCCCCAATGAAGTGTGCGGCCTCGGCATAGGTGACCGGCCGGGACCAAAGGGGCAGCCAAACCTCGCCCCGCGATCCCTCTTGACTGGAACCACTTGCATATCCGACCGTAGAGTTGTTGACCATGAATGGCATGGCCGCTTTCCCTTTTCCGTCGAAGCTGAGCCGCCGGGCCGCCGCACCTGCGAACAGCAGCGCGCCCTCCAGGAGTAGTACATAGTCCCAAGGATTGATGAGCTTGTCGGCGTGGCCGAGGGGAGAAGAGTTGACCCCCCCGCCAGGGTCGAACTGTCCGGCTGAGCCGGCGATGAGAGGAGCGGAGCCAACGCCGAAGACTGAGCGCAACAACCAGGCCCTGCTTTGTCCCTCGGAGGTATTCGTGCCGGGCAGAGCAAGGACCTTACTGAGGTTTTGCATGAAGTTGACGGAGAGATCCATGCGTCCCAGGACACCGCCCGCCCCCCCGAGCAACGGGGGATAGACAGGGTCATCCGATGTGAGAACCACCACTGCGTCTATCCATAAGACGGACTCGTCGGGGAAATTTGCCCGGCAAAGCGTTACCCATTGAGCTTTGTCCTTCGTTCGGTCCCAGCCTTTTTCAGTAGCGCTCCTGAACACCTCTTGGCCTGAGCTGATCGTGCTCCTGAAGGATTCGAGCCGCGCATCCGTTGAGGACTCGAAGGCGCGGAGAACTTTTTCACTGGTCCTGTCTACATCGGTGCGGAATCCTCCGCCCCTGGTCCACGGAGCTAACAGCGGGGTCGGGCGGTAGTCTCGGACGAGGAAGTCGATCAGCCCTTGTTCGGTCAGGTTGGTCTTCAGCTCGAACGTGCCGGCCCTCCAGCTTCCCTTTGCTTCCGGGTCTTCTTGTTCCCCTACCAGCCGAAGGACCCCGAGGGACTTGAGGTAGGACCCGAGAGGCTCCGGACGGCAGCCCGGCATTCGCAGGGCGTTCATCCCCTTTCCTCCTCGGCACTGGCACGCCAGTCCGCCAGGCGCAAGGCAGCCTCGAGAAATCCCAGGCGGAAGGGGCCCAAGTCGGGCCGGTCGCGCAAATTCAGGGCCCGCCGTGTCCAGGAAGGGTGACCCTCAAGGTCATCCCCTACTCCCATGACCGACAGGCTTAGACTTACTTCAGGGAGCCTCCCGAAGTGGGTATCGATCGAGGGGAGCACATCGCCCTCCCACACCCCGAGGGCGACGCGTTCTGCTCCTTCTGGCAGGGGGGACTCATCGGGAAGGGATCGGATACCAATGCGAACCCTTCCGTGATGAGCTCCGGCGAGATAGGCGACCAGATCCGTCTCGACAACCTCCTCCAGCAGGCCGGCTCCGCTGATTAAAGCCAGCGCGGAGGCGAGCTCATGGCGGAAGTGCTTTCGGCTGTGCTTTGGCCGCCCGCTTCCCCCCGATTTGGCCCAGGGTTTGGTCTCATCTGCGCCCAGGAGCTCGGCGCCCTTTGCCGAGTTCTGCAGGGTCTCTTGAAAAACAGTATGCGCCTTTCCCCAATCGTGGAATCGGCCGGAATAGATGGCGGCCTGACGGTGCTGGGGGGACAGGCCTCGCGGATCCAGCTCATCGAGAATCACAGACACTGCCCGCTCGACGTCTTCCAGGTGACGTCGAAGGGATACCCAGCGACCCGGAGAAAAGGTGTTGGCGTCGGCGCCTGTGGCTTCCACTGACGGGGCAACTTCAGACGGCAGGTCCGGCTCGAGAGGGTCAACTGCTGCCTTCGACCGCGGGTTCCAGCCAACCTCCAGATCGTAACCTCCCTCGGCGGCTGCAAGCACAAGCACTTGACCAGGGCGGACTGCCTCCGGCCCCGCCTTGACCCATACCCCGGCAAGGTGGTCATAGCGCCAGGCAGAACGACCCTTAAGATGGTCCCTCAATTCCCGTACCGGGACCGGACACAGCTCGCGGCGAGTGGGCGGCTGCTCCTGAATGGGCCCCGATTCTGGAACTGGTCTCCAGGCGACATGAAGGTCCAGATCCTCGTTGGCGCGGATGAAACGCCCCACGTCGAGGTCGTTCCCACTAAGGTCGGGGGTGGTGTCGAAAAGATCCAGCAAATCGCGGCGGCGCAGAACCGGATGAACAACCTCAGCCACCGTTACCTCCATGGCCCCCAGATCCTCGGATCGCACTTCCAAGCCTTCCAGTTTGCTCAGGGCCGTCACCGAATCCCTGATGTCGGCCTCATCGTAAGGGGCCGCTTTGGGCGGCGCAGCCCAAAGGAACTCGGCCCCCTCGGCCTCCCCGGCCCGGTTACAGCGCCCGGCTCGTTGGACGATCGACGGCCATGGCGCCGCTTCTGTGAACATCGTCGTGGCGGAGATATCCACGCCGGCTTCGATGACCTGGGTGGAAACCACTATGCGGCCGGGCCCCTCCGGATCCACCGCAGCCAGGGCCTCTCGTGCATGCCGTTCCCGGTCTTGCGGCCGGAATCTCGAGTGCAGGAGAACAGCGGGCGCCTCACCGCTCCTCAAGATCTTGTAGAGATCGCGAGCCCGCTCGACAGTGTTCATGACGGCCAAAGTGAGGGTTCCGCGGCGGTGGCGAGCCCCGATCTCTTTCGCCAACAAGCGCGCATAGCCCGAGGGATCCTGGAGAAGGTCCAGGGATGACAACTTCTTCGCCGCGCTCAGACGGAGAGACAGCGGACTCGAGCGATCTGCCGCGCTAAGCTCAACCACCGTTTCGATTGACGGCTTATCGATGGTGCGAAGCGAGCGTTCAACTACTGTGGCCGACATCCACATCGATCTGCACGGCATGGCGGTCCCGAGGGTACGGCGCAGACCTTCGATTTGGCGCGAGGTAGGCAGAGCCGGTCCCATGAGCTGGATCTCATCGAAGACCCACTGACAACCTGAGTTGAACAGCCCGAAATCGATGGGCCAGGCAAACCGGCTTTCAGCGTAGCCGCGGTTCAGAGCTCGGGACAGCAACATGTCCAATGTTCCTACCAAGATCGCTTCCTGCCCGGGCTTGTCGCGCCATTGCCCATCCGGCTTGCCCTCGCCCCCCATGACCACATGAACGCCCACAGAACCGCCCAGCTCAAGGTTCTCGATCCATCCTCGGATGACGTTGGTTGTTTGTTCGACCAGGACCCGCATGGGGAGCACAAAAACAAGCCATCTGGGCGTTTCAGTTCTTACCTGAGCATCGGCATGGTAGAGCCGCCGGTAGAGCCACGGCAAAGTGGCGGCCAGTGTCTTCCCGGTTCCGGTGGGAACCTTGAGCAGCTCAGGCAGCCCTTCCTCGGCCAGGCGAACCTGGTAAGGGTAGGGCGCGGAACCCGCGGCGCTACCCACCAGGTTCTCAAATGTCCTGGTAGCGGTCGAATGAGGGGAAGAATCCACTATGTGCTCATTTGTACAGCAGCCCTATGACAGGTTCGAAGGTGAAACGGCAAGATTCTGAAAGTTTTTTTCTAGACGAGTGGATTCCTCGTTCGAAGCTTCGGGAATCTGCCGAAGTCCCTGTCGGCTGTCCACAACTCGCTGACGCCATGGCTGAGGCAGATTGCTGCGATTCTCGCGTCATGTACCCGAGGCCCGGTTACGGACCCCTTTGTCAGGAGTTCGGAAAGCGCCTCGAGATGGTCGCCGCCTTCCGACAGAAGCGCCAGGGAGGGCGACTCTCCCCAATTCCTCACTTGATCAAGAGCGACCCCTAAGGGTGATGGGGGATCGAAGACCGATTGACTGGTCACAACAGCGAGGAACTCGTGAACGCATGGCCAAGGTATGGCCCAGGGGGCTCTGCTTTCAGCGAGTATTCGCATGACGTCTACTGCGGCGACGTGGGTGCTAAGTTCAGCGCGATGCGCGTATGTGAGGATGTTGGTGTCAACTGCAATCATCCGCCCCGGCCTTCGTAAGACGCATCGATGATCGATTGCCAGGATGCATCGCGCCATTCAGGCCGAAGGCCCTTACCCCTGAAGCTCCCGTCCCGAAGACGAAACTGCTTCTTGGAGGTTTCGAGCTGTGATCTGAGCCCCGCTTCGATCAGCGCGCGGACTGAAGTTCCTTCACGTGCCGCGAACTCTTTGGCCTCTTTGAGGAGGGCGTCGCTGATCTCAACGGTGGTCTTCATACATACAAGTGTATCAACCGATACATAAATATGTACAGCTAGAGGTAGCCCTCCGGTTTTTCGGCCCCAGGGGGGATCTGAGACTGGCCGTCGGGAAGCGCCGGCTGTCCCTCGTTCATATTCAGTTGTTGCTGGGCCTGGAAGGATGCTTGCAGACCCTGGAACAGTCCGGTGAGCCAGCCCATCAAGCCCGAGTAGGCGACGCGCACCTCGTCGACCGTGGCGCCGTCCTCGAAGGGTCCATCGAGCGCCATGGAATCCAGCTCGCTGGCCAGGAACTCGGGGAGGGCCTCCTCGAGCTGGGCCTTCACCCGCTGGTAGAGCAAGGCGAGCCGGTTCGCCGAGTCCGGGGTAGGCTCGCGGCGGCGGGCCTCGTCCAGGATCTCGCGTACCATCGCCGCGATGCGCATCAACTTCGTAGGATCCAGCGGACGTTCCATGGGCGGCTCAGCTGCCATCAGGCTTCCTTTCTCATGTTCTGGATCATATGACTACCCGCGAACCAGCAGCCTAAAAAGCGAAGATAGTTCACTCGTCAACCATCTATAGTGGAACCATGTCCCACGAAATCTGGCGGCTGATGCAGCCGCACGACGTCAAGGAAGTGAAGCTGCCGAAGGGCCTGATCAAGCGCGTGTATCTCTTCGCCAAGCCCTACCGTATTCAGATCGCTCTCCTCATGGCGGTGATCCTGCTGATGTCCGGCCTGGCCGTGATCAACCCGCTGATCATCAAGGCGATCATCGATGACGCCCTTCCCAACCGGGACATGGGCAAGCTCTCCTGGCTTGCATTGGGGATGGTCGGTTTGGCCGGGCTGACGGGCCTGGTCGCGGTGATCATGCGATATTTCACCTCGAGAATCGGCGAAGGCCTCATCTACGATCTGCGGGTCGCGTTGTTCAACCACGTCCAGCGGCTGCCGATTGCCTTCTTCACCAGAACCCAGACCGGGGCCCTGATGAGCAGGCTGAGCAGCGACGTCATCGGCGCGCAGCGGGCGGTGACCGAGACCACATCCGGAGTGCTTTCGGTGGTGGCCGACCTGGTCGTCACCGCCGCCGTGATGTTCACACTGGAGTGGCGGCTCACGCTCGCGTCGCTGGTGGTGGTGCCTTTGTTCGTCATCCCGACCCGTCATGTGGCGAAAGTGCTTCAGAAGCTGGTCAAGAGGCGCATGGAGTACGACGCCTCGATGAACAGCCAGATGACCGAGCGCTTTCACGTCGGCGGAGCACTTCTGGTCAAGCTGTTCGGCAACTACGCCACCGAACACGAGAACTTTTCCGAGAAGGCCGGCAATGTGCGCAACATGGGGGTCAAGACGGCCATGTACGGGCGGGTTCTGTACATGAGCTTCGCGATCGTTGCGGCCACGGGTACCGCCCTGGTCTACTGGCTCGGCGGGCGGATGGTCATCCAGGGCTCTTTGGAGCTCGGGACGATAGTGGCCTTCTCCCTGTACCTGGCCCGGCTCTTCGGGCCGATCACCGGGCTCAGCAACATACCAATCGAGGTGAAAACCGCCCTGGTTTCCTTCGACCGCGTGTTCGAGGTGCTGGACTTCCCGAGCTCGATCAAGGAGCGCCTGGGCGCCGTGGAGCTGGCCGAGCCCAAGGGAAGGGTTGAGTTCGACGACGTCTGGTTCAGGTACCCGTCCGGGCCCACCGTCTCGATACCCTCGCTCGAGGAGGGGCGGACGGACTCCGAAGCCGTGGAGGAGGACGAGTCCTGGATCCTCGAGGGCGTCTCCTTCACCGTCGAGCCGGGACAGATGTTCGCGCTCGTGGGGCCCTCGGGCGCCGGCAAGAGCACGATGTCCTCGCTGGTTTCCCGGCTGTACGATACGACCGAGGGGGCTGTTCGCATCGACGGCATCGACGTGAAGGACCTCACGCTGCAGAGCCTGGCGGACGCGGTGGGGACGGTTCCCCAGGACGTGCACCTGTTCCATGACACGATTCGTTCGAACCTGGCCTACGCCAAGCCGGACGCCTCCGAGGAGGACATCGTCGAGGCCATCAAGGCCGCTCAGATCTACGATCTGATCCAGAGCCTGCCCGATGGCCTTGACACCATGGTGGGGGAGCGCGGGTACCGGCTCTCCGGGGGAGAGAAACAAAGGTTGGCCATCGCCAGGCTGCTGCTCAAGGACCCGGCGGTGGTGATCCTGGACGAGGCGACCGCCCATCTGGATTCCGAGTCCGAGGTTTTGATCCAGCGTGCTTTGGGGCAGGTTCTGGAGGGTAGATCCAGCCTGGTGATCGCCCATCGACTCTCGACGATCACCAGCGCCGACCAGATCCTCGTTGTGGATAACGGACGGATTGTGGAAAGGGGAACTCATCTGGAGCTGCTGAACGGAGGCGGGCTCTACGAGGACCTGTATCGCACCCAGTACAAGGGCGAGCAGGCGACGCTCGAGGCGCTACCCTCCTCCTTCCCGAGGGCGGTGGGAGAGCCCTAATTGGGCGAGGGGTCGCGGATCGCCGGGCGCTACGAGGTGGGCGAGGTCATCGGCACCGGCGGAATGGGCGAGGTCCGCGCCGGCCACGACTCCAAGCTGGACCGGGGCGTGGCGATCAAGCTGCTTAGGCGGGATCTGGTCGAGCAGCCGGACCTCAAGGCGCGATTCGAGTCTGAGGCGAGAGCAGCCGCCCGCATCGCCCATCCCAACGTCGTCGGCGTATTCGACACGGGCGAGCACGAGGACGTCCCCTACATCGTCATGGAGCTGCTCAGCGGCCGGACGCTGGCAGACGAGCTCGACGAGGGACCGCTGGAGGCAGAGCGTGTGAAGCGGATCGGGCTTGAGATCCTCTCCGCGCTGGAGGCCTCCCACCAGCAGGGCATCCTTCACCGGGACCTCAAGCCCAGCAACGTGCTTCTGGCCAAGGACGGATCGGTCAAGGTCGCCGACTTCGGTGTGGCCAAGATCACCGAGGGTATGGATATCACCATGGCCGGCACGATGATCGGCACGCCTTCCTATCTGGCTCCGGAGAGAGTCAACGGGGAGCCTGCGAGCACGGCAAGCGACGTCTACTCAGTGGGCGTGGTCCTGTATGAGCTCCTGACCGGTCGGCGGCCCTTCGAGGCGGACACCCCCCTGGGACTGCTCCGGGCCATCCAGCAGGAGGAGCCGGCCCCCTTGTCCGAAATCTGTCCCGGCCTCGATCCTTCGGTTGCGGCCGCGGTGACCAAGGCAATGGCCAAGGACCCCGCCGAACGCTATCAGGATGCCCGGGAGATGCTCGGGGATCTTGGGGTGGAGCCGTCCGCAGAAGTCCTCGACCGGACTCAGGTCCTCGATGTGCCAGGGCCGGAAACCGAGGTGATCGGTGCTCGTGCCGGCCTTCCGGAAACCGACCCGCAGCCCGCCGCCTCATTGCAGGATCCGACCACACTAGCCGGGCCGGTCGGGCCGGGGTGGCGGAGGCTGAGCAGGCGTAACCGGCTCGGAGTGGCCATTGGAGCCCTGGTTGTCCTGGTGTTTCTCATCGCTTTGATTCTCCCCGACACGGATACCGCCGGGGTTCCGGCCACTGGTGAAACCACCGAAACCTCGCTACCGCCACCCTCGAACCTCGAAGATGCGCTCAACCGTCTGGAAGATGCGGTGCAGCCGTGAGGATCGGAAGGCTTGCCGTCCTCCTCTTGCTGTTGACGCTCTCGGCCTGTGGAAGTGGGGGCATCGGGCAGGAGGCTTCGGCGGAGCTGCAGCCTCAGGTTGCCGCGGTTCGTGAGGCCGTGGCGGCGGGGGATCGCCAGGCCGCCGCGCAAGGGCTCGGCCTGCTGCAGACGACCGTTCTCCGGCTGAATCAGGAGGGGAAGCTCGAGGATGCGGCCGCCCAACGAATCATCGACGGCACGAAGGACGTTGCCGACTTGCTGTTGACGATTCCAGAGCCGGAGCCCGTCCAGCCTCCTCTTCAGGTTCCCCTCGACCAGCTGGACGGTTCCGTCCAGGAGGGTGCCGGGGGCGGACAGCAGGGCAAGAAGGGCGAAAAGGGGAAGGACGGTGACCGGGGCAAGAGGGGCGAGGAGGATGACTGAGCCCACTGGGCTCCAAACCCCCGTGCCCATCTACCTGGAGGTGGGCTCCAAGAAGGTCTTCGCCTCCTCCGTGCACTGGCCCGGTTGGTGCAGGGCGGCCAAGACCGAGGAAGCGGCCATCCAGGGGCTCACCGAATACGCGACCCGCTACGCACCGGTTGCCCGCAAGGCCAAGATCAAGTTTTTCGATGAGCCTCCCACGGATTTCAAGGTCGTCGAACGCCTGAAGGGCAACGCCACCACCGACTTCGGCGCCCCCGGCGCCATCGCCCAGAGGGACCAAAAAAAGCTCAGCGCGGCCGAGGCCAAACGCACCGCGGACCTCCTCAGGGCCAGCTGGCGGGTTCTCGACCTGGTGGTGGCGAAAGCTCCACCCGAGTTGAGGAAGGGACCTCGCGGCGGGGGCCGAGACCGGGACGACGTGTTCAGGCATGTGTTGTCTGCCGAAACCTCCTACGCCCGCGCGCTGGGTATAAAAATGCCCGAGCCCGACTTTGGGGACACCAAGGCCATCAACCGGCTGCGATCGGCGATATACGACGACATCGCCTCCGCGAGGCCCCCCGGTCCCAAAGGGTGGCCTCCCCGCTTTGCAGCCCGCCGCATGGCCTGGCACGTCTTGGACCATGCCTGGGAGATCGAGGACAAAAGCTCATAG
>JBBDRH010000127.1:0-8948 GCA_040905645.1 Actinomycetota bacterium | reverse complement strand
GCCCGTCGATCAGCGGCGCTGCCCTCGCCTCGAACTCTGGAGAGATGGAACGTCTTGAACGCGATCGGGATCATCTGGTAAGTGGCGCCGTTGCCCAGCCCGGTGAACGCGAAAAGAACCACGCTGAGAATCAGAAAGCCGGTGAAGGCTCGGGGATTGGCCTTGTTGGTGAGGGAGTAGAGGAGCCCCAGCGAGGTCGCGAGCATCGCAAACAACGTGGCGAAGGTCACCCTCGCTCCTCCGAGCCTGTCCGCCACCCACCCCCCGAGGGGCCTGGTCAAAGACCCCAACAACGGGCCCAGGAACGCCAGTGAGAGGCTCACGTTGGGGAACTCGGTTTTCATCAGCAACGGCAGCCCCGCCGAGTACCCGACGAAGGATCCGAAGGTGGCCACGTAGAGCAGGGTGATGGTCCAGGTGTGCTTCCTGCGGACAACCGCCATCTGCTCTTTGATCGGGGCTCTGGTCACCCGCAGGTTGTCCATGAACAGCCAGGAGCACAGCGCGGCGGCAACAATGAAGGGTGTCCAGAACAGGCCGGCGTTCTGAAGGAAGACCCCCTTGCCCTGAGATCCTCCGGCCACCGCCAGCCAGCCCCAGGTGATCACCAGTGGCGTCAACCCCTGCGACACCGCAACGCCCATGTTGCCTCCCGCGGCGTTGACGCCGAGCGCGAAGCCCTTTCGCCTGTCCGGATAGAAGTGAGAGATATTCGACATGCTCGAAGCAAAGTTGCCTCCTCCCAGGCCTGCCGTTGCTCCGGCCAGGAGGAACGCCCAAAAGGGTGTCCTCGGGTTGCTCACCATGAAGAAGTGGGCGGTCGTGGGCACCAGCAGTGCCAGAGCGCTGAAAACCGTCCAGTTTCGCCCGCCGAACCTGGACACTGCGAGCGTGTAGGGGATCCGGACGGTCGCCCCGACCAGGGCCGGGACCGCCACCAGGGTGTAAAGCTGTCCGGTGGTGAAATCGAAGCCGGCCCTGTTCAGCTGGGCGGCGGTTACGCTCCACAGCACCCAGACTGCAAAACCGAGAAATTCAGAAAATATCGAGAAGGTCAGGTTGCGCCGAGCGATTCCGGCCCCCTTGCGGGCCCAGAAGTCCTCGTCCTCAGGATTCCAATCCTCGATCCAGCGCTTACGGAATGCAGACAAGAACCATCCCGTCCTCGACTCTTACCGGATAGGTCTTGACGCCCTTGCGGGCGGGGCCTCGCAACACCTCGCCGGTGCGGATATCGAAGGCGCTATCGTGCCAGGGGCACTCCAGGACGCAGTCGGCTCGCATCCGGTTGTCCCCGAGCGGGCCACCCGCATGGGTGCAGGAGTTGTCCACGGCGTAGAAGGTCCCTTCACGGTTGGCCAGGGCGATCTCTCTGCCGCCAGCAACCACCCGGAGCACCCAGCCCGAGGGCACATCGGCAACCGCCGCCGCCGGCACAAAACCCGCCTCCGGACCGGTCTCCACCACGCTCGCCAGCTCGCTCACGCCACCACCGCAATCGGCAGCGATCGGTTCGACTGGCGCTCCCAGAGATCGGCGGGCGGCTCGGGACCCATCTCCCACCTGCCTTTGAACACGGCGGCGATCTGGGCCTGGATCGCGTCGAGCCCGTAGCGGTTGACCGTGTCGGTAAGGGTCTCACCGCGCTCCCTGAGCGCCTCCCAAACCCCAACTATCGCACCCGTGATCGCGGGGACGTCCGGCTGAGCGACCCTGCCGACCACCTGCGCAATCGCCCCTGCTCGCAGGTCTCCCCCCAGCCAGACCTGGTAGCCCAGCATGGAGTTTCCCGCGATCGTGACCTTGCCGCCCGAGAACCCGATGTCGGCCACCTGATGCTGGGCGCACGCGTTGGGACATCCCGAAACATGGACTCGCAGGCTCGAGTTGCGGAGCAGCGCCGGGTGCCCGAGCAGCGCCGAGCCCACCAGGGGAGACGGAGTGATCGCCAGGCTGCACACCGGCCCCCCGGTGCACACCCGGACGTCCTGGGCCTGATCGGCACCCTCCAACCCCAAGCCCACCTCCGCGAGCCCCTTGCGCAGGATCGGCACCCTGTCCAGTGGAACGTGGCGGAACATCACGTTCTGATTGCGGGTGAGGTAGAGCTGGTCCTCGGAAAAATCGTTCGCAAGGTCGGCGATGGCCCGCCAGTCCTCGGTGTCGACGTCGCCCATCGGGATGTTGACCGTGACCATCGCCCAGCCGGGCACCCGCTGAGGCCTGACGCCGCTGCCCCATCCTCCCTCGGGTGCCTCGGCGAGTATCGCCGCCATCGAAGCCGACAGGGGCGTAGAAACCGGGTGGGGAGAGGGCCAGGTTCGTTTTTTGGCTTGCTCGAACTCGGCCAGGAAAAGCTCCAGGAAATGCTCGGCGCCCATCTTGCGGATGAGGAACTTGAGCCTCGCCTTGGCCGGCTGGTCGAAATCGGACTCCCTGATGAACACGTCGAAAAGAGCGTGGACGGCGGGAAGGACGTCCCGTCTGGGAAGGAAGCCGACGGCTTTGATCGCCAAGGTCGGAGTCGATTTTCCGAGGCTCCCGCCCACCCATAGCTCGTAGCCGAGCTCGCCGTCAGGGCCGATCGTCGAGACGAAGCCCATGTCGTTGACCCGCGCATGCTCCCGGCAGGAGGTGCATCCACCGAATGCGATGTTGATGCGCTGCGGCATCCGGGTGTCCAGCAGCGGGGTGCGCTCGATGATCGAGTCCGACGCGGCCCGAGCGTCGAATGAACAGTCGAACGGCTCCTCCAGACCCACGCCGGCCTCCGGGCACCACATCACCCCTCGCATCGTGTGGCCGCAGGCGGACCGGGTGGTAAGCCCGAGCTGACGGATCTTGCGGAGAACCGTGGTGACATTCTTCGCCTCGACGTGGTGAAGCTGGACCTGCTGGCGCGTGGTCAGGTGGATCCAACCCTTCCCGTAGGATTCGGCGATTCCGGCCAGCCCCTGGGCCTGGTCGCAGTCCACGACCCCGTTGGTGCGGATCCGGATCATAAAAACGCCCGGCTGGCCCTGGATGCAGACGCCGTGCATCTTCAGGGCATAACGTTCCTCAGGCGTGAGCCATCCATCGCCCTCCGTAGTCAGCCGGTCGAGATCGACGGGCAGCCCGGCCCTCTTGGCGGCCGGGATGTTAGGAGCCATGCGCTCTCCGCGGGGGAGGAGGCATAGCTGCGCCACGGTTTAACTTCCTCATGAGGGCAACCGTAGGCCAGGGGTGTTACGGGGCGATGAGGCCGGCGTTACGCTCCCGTAAAGACTTGGTTTCCTGAGACTCCCCTCAAGACCCTCACGCGGCAGGCCATCCCGGCCGTGAGCGCCGAGCCCGGCGGCACCTCCACCAGAGCGTCGGCTCTTGCCAGCCCCGCGATCAAATTGGAGCGCCGGCCGGCCTGGGGGGTGGCGATCAGGGTTCCGGCCTCTCGCCTCAAGCGAGCGGGGACAAACCTGAGGTTGGCGGGGTGCGCACCGACGTCACCGTCCAGGGTCGCTGCTACCGCCGGCCTGTGCTCATCGAGGGACATCATTCGGCGCAACCCGGGCCGGACGAAGACCTCGAACCCTACGAAAGCCGCCAACGGGTTGCCGGGCAGGCCGAAAAACGGCTTCCCCCGCCGGATGCCGAATGCGTGGGGACGGCCCGGCTGGATGGCGACGTCCACGCAACAGATCTCGCCGCCCGAGGCGAAAGCGCGTTTGACCGGGTCGTTCTCGCCGGCGGACACCCCTCCGGAGCAGACGAAAGCGTCCACCTCGTTGTGGGCGGCGTCCAGCGCCGAAACCAGCACATCCGGGTCGTCGGGGAGGGGTCCGAGGTCCACCGGCTCGGCGCCCGCCTCGCGGACCTGCCCGGCGAGCATGAAGGCGTTGCTGTCGTAGATCTGTCCGGCCCCCAGAGCGCCTGCAGGACGCACCAGCTCATCGCCGGTCGAAAGGATGCCGACACGCGCCCTGGGGACCACCGTCACCTGGGCCGCGCCGGCGGCAGCCAGGGCGCCGAGGTCGGCTGCGGAGAGCGGTCGGCCCGGCTCGATCACCATCTCGCCTGCGTTCAGATCCTCGCCGGTGGAACGTACATGAGAGTCTTTCGGTGCCGGCGCGGTGACCAACACCTGGTCACCGCGCCTTATGCAGTCCTCGATGGGAACGACGGAGTCCGCCCCCTCGGGCATCACCGCACCGGTGGGGACCACGATTGCCTCTCCTTTACCTACACGCACACCCGCCGGTTTGCCCATCAGCGCTTCCGCCACGATCGCGAGCCGAACCGGAGCCTCCTTCGAGGCAGAAGCAACGTCCTCGGCCCGCACGGCGAACCCGTCCATTGCCGAGGAAGCAAACGGGGGGAAATCGAATGGGGCCTCCACCCGCTCCACCAACACGCAGCCGAATGCCTCGGAAAGGGGCACGCTGCGGGGAGGCAGGGGCCGAACGGCCGCGAGGATGCGCTGGCAATACTCATCGACGGTAAGAGGCGGGGTCATATCGTCCGTTCCCGCGCCGCGATTCGTCTGGCCGCCGCGAGCTCTTCGGGTGTATCGACGTCCATGAGGGCAACGGCCGGGGCCACCACCTGCCACTCGGATTCGGGGATCCGGCGGACTCTTATCGCCGCAAGCAGGGATCGCATCGAGTCCTCTCCCTCCTCCAGCAGGTGCTGCGCCTGGCGCAGGGCGGCAGGGGCGTAGCAAGCCGCCAGCGGCTGGTCCCTCCCATCCGCCACCGGGCACACGGCGTCCGCATCGCCCAGATTGTCCACCAGAAAACCGAAAAACTCGGAAGTCACAAAAGGCAGGTCGCAGGCGGCAAGCAACACCGATCCCTTGTGACCCTGGGCCGTCAGGCGCTGCCAAGCGGCGACCAACGCCACCAAGGGTCCCCTTCCCGGATCCGCAACCGCCTCGAGACCGTGGATGGGGAGGGGGCCGGCGACCCAGACCGGGTCGGCGATTCCCAGAAGTGCCGTCGCCACCCGCTCGGCCAGATCTACTCCACCCACAGTCATCAGCGCCTTGTCGCCGCCCATCCGCGACGATCGTCCACCGGTCAACAAGAGACCGTGCACGGGCGGCCCGGGCGGATTGCTTCTCACGGTAGGAGGGTAACCCGATCTCCCAGCGTTAGGCTGAGGATCTGTTACGGGAAGGGAACCAAACCGAAACTTGCCCGTAATCTTCGGCTGCGACGCTCTATCGGGTGAGCAAACAGCCCGCCCTCCATACACGCCCGCCCGCCACCATGGGCCCCGGCCGTTCGGCGAGCCTGTTCGGAGCAGCCGCCGCGGCGCTCGTCACCGGCGGGATCTTCCTCGGCTCGCGCAACCTCGCAAACTTCGATGCCGCCCTCGTCGGGTACGCAGTAGCCACCGTCCTCATGGCCTTCGGGGTGACCTATCGAACGGTGGCCTGGTCGAGGAGCCCTGCGGCTCGGCGATACCTGATCGGAGGATGGAAGGCTTTGTCGTCCCCCGGGCCTGCCTCACGCCGTGACCTGGCCGGGCCGAAAACCCTGGTTTCGACCGTACTGCTGCAGAGGTTCATAGCCAAGCGGAGCAACGGAAGATGGCTGGCGCACCAGGGGCTGTTCTGGGGCGTGGTCATGGCTACCGCGATCACCTTCCCACTCACCTTTGGGTGGATCCACTTCCGTGCGGTCGAGGGTGCTGCAAGCGGCTACTGGGTGTTCCTACTCGGAACCCGCACGGTGAAGCTCGACGCCCTGAGCCCGCTCGGTTGGATCGTGTTCCACGGCCTGGACGTGGCCGCGGTGCTGGTCATCGGCGGGTGCCTCTACTTTGTCAAGCGCCGTTGGGCGGAGCGTCGCACCAACCGGATCCACTTCTCCAAAGATCTCCTGCCGCTGGTGGCTCTCCTCGCAATCTCGGTCACCGGTCTTGCGCTGACCGTTTCCAGCGCGCTCCTGAGCGGGCGTTTTTATCCCCTGCTGGCTTTCGTCCACATGTGCACCGTCGTGCTTACCCTGGTCTGGATCCCTTTCGGGAAGTTTTTCCACACCATCCAGCGCCCGGCGATGATCGGCGTCCACCTTTATAAGCAGTCGAACCTCGACGGGAGCAGGGCCTTCCGCTGCCGCTCCTGTGGCGAACCGGTGGAAACAACGGGCTTCGTCGAGGATCTTCAGTCCACGCTGAGCGAGCTCGGCCTCGCCTACGGCGACTGGATCGAGACGTGCCCGCGATGCAAGCGCATCGAGCGAGGGGTGCAGTATCGGGCCCAGGTAAAGGCCGGATTCTAGTGCGCGGCAAAACATTGCCGATCCTTGCACCCGGGATAGCCGGCTTCCGAAAGGATCCAAGCGCCGGCCATTTCGTGTCGCAGCACAAGGACGAGCGCCTGGTGGCCACCCACTGCTGCTACTGCGGGGTGCAGTGCGGGATGTATCTAAGAGTCTCGGCGGAGGGCAAGGTGTTCGGGGTCGAGCCGCGCAATCACGACATCAACAAGCTCAAGCTCTGCCCCAAAGGCGTGACTGCCTACCAGCAGGTCAACCATGTGGACCGGCTCACCGCTCCGCTCATACGCGACAGCCGGAGCGAACCGTTGCGCGAGGTGAGCTGGGATGAGGCGCTGGATCGAGTGGTCTCGGAGATCCGACGAATTCAAAAGACCTACGGTCGTGACGCCATGGCGGTGTACTCGGGATCGAGCCTGACCACCGAGAAGTGCTACCTGATGGGCAAGTTCGCCCGGGTGGCGCTGGGGAGCAAACACATCGATTACAACGGGCGCCTCTGTATGGTCTCCGCGGCCGCAGCCAATAAGAAGGCCTTCGGAGTGGACCGGGCGGCCAACCCCTGGTCGGACATGCTGGACACCGATGTGATCCTGCTGCTGGGAGCGAACGTCGGCGAATGCTTCCCGGTGGCAACCCAGTACTTCTGGGGCGCCCGGGACCGCGGCGCCCGGCTGATCACCGTCGATCCGAGGGAAACTCCCATCTCCCGGACTGCCGACTACCACGTCCCCCTGCGCCCGGGAACCGACGCCGCCTTTTGCAACGGCCTTTTGCACGTGATCGAACGCGAAGGACTGATCGACGAGGGGTTCATCGCCGCCAGGACCACCGGTTGGGCGGCCGTCCGCGACACGGTGCGTTCGTACACGCCGGAGCGGGTGGGCAACATCTGCGGCCTGCGCCCGGAGCTCATCGAGCGGGTGGCGCTCACCTGGGGCCGGGCGAAAAATGCCATGGCATTTCATGCCCGCGGCATCGAGCACCATATCCAGGGCGTCGATAACTGCCTGACGGTGATCAACCTGGTCCTGGCCACCGGCCAGATCGGCAGGCGAGGCGCCGGCTATGGGACCATCACCGGGCAGGGCAACGGCCAGGGGGGCCGGGAGCATGGACAGAAGGCCGACCAGCTCCCCGGTCAGCGAATGATCGAGGACCCCGACGCCCGAGCTCACATGTGCAAGGTCTGGGGAATCACCGACGACGAGCTTCCCCGAGCCGGCACCTCCGCAGTGGAGATGGTGCACCAGGCCGAAGCCGGCGAGATCAAGGGCTGGCTGGGGATCTGCAACAACCCGATGGTCTCGATGCCGAACTTCGACCGGATTGCCCGGGGCTACGACAGTCTGGAGTTCCACTGCCAGATCGACTTCTTCCTCTCGGAGACCTGCGAGCGGGCCGACGTGGTCCTTCCGGGCACCTGCTGGGCGGAGGACGAGGGCATATCGACCAACGCCGAGGGCCGAGTGATCAAGTACAACAAGGCATCCGAGCCGCCCGGCCAGGCACGACCCGACTGGTGGATTGTGTGCGAGATCGCACGGCGGCTGGGCCGCTACCCCGAGAAGTTCGAGTTCTCGAGCTCCCGTGAGATCTTCGAGGAGCTCCGGATCGCCTCCGCCGGAGGTCTCGCCGACTACTCGGGAATGACCTACGAACGCATCGAGCAGGCGGAGGGAATCTTCTGGCCGTGCCCGAGCATCGACCATCCCGGCACGCCCCGCCTGTTCGAGGAACGGTTTGCCCATCCCGATGGCCGGGCCCGCTTCCACGCCGTCGAGTGGCGGCCGCCGGCCGAGGAGGTGGACCCCGAGTTCCCCATGCGCCTCACCACCGGTCGCACCGTGGCCCACTACCTGTCCGGCAACCAGACCCGCAGGATCAGCGCCCTGGTCCAGCAGACGCCCCGGCCCTGGGTGGAGGTGCATCCCAGCCTCGGCTACCGAAACGGCGACTCGATCAAAGTCGTAACCCGCCGGGGGTCCGCCACCTTCCCGGCCCTGGTCGTATCGACCATCCGTGAGGACACCGCCTTCATCCCCTACCACTGGGCGGGTGCGGCGGCGGCCAACCTCATGACCGTCGATGCACTCGACCCCACCTCGCGAATTCCCGAGTTCAAAGTGTGCGCGTGCAGGATCGAGCAGGGCTACGAAATCGACGATCCTCCGCCGCCCCCGGTTCCTCCGGGCGGGCAGACCTACGAGAGCGCCGGCGTAATCGACAGGGGCCAGCCCTCCGCGCCCCAGGGAAGGGGGACGGGTCAGGGATGAGACAAAAAGGACTGTTCATCGATCCGGGGCGGTGCATCGGCTGCCAGGCGTGCGTGGCAGCCTGCCGGGAGTGCGACTCGCACAAGGGGAGATCGATGATCCACCTGGACTACATCGACTCCGGGCAGTCGACCGCCGCACTGCCGACCGTCTGCATGCACTGCTCCGACCCGGTGGCGCCGTGCGCCCAGGTCTGTCCGGTGGACGCAATCCCGGTAGGGACCGACGGAGTCGTCGGAACGGCCGCCCCCGAGCTGTGCGTGGGCTGCGGCAACTGCGTCCACGCCTGCCCGTTCGGCGTGCCCAAGATCGACATCTTCGAGATGCTCCAGTACAAGTGCGACCTCTGCTACGACCGGAGCTCCCAGGGCCTCATGCCGATGTGTGCGTCGGTCTGTCCCACCGACGCGCT
>JBBDRH010000126.1:0-8962 GCA_040905645.1 Actinomycetota bacterium | reverse complement strand
CGCCCGTCAGCATGGCTACGCCGTAGCCGTGGCGCTTGAGCTGAGCGACCACCTCAGCGGCTTCCGGGCGCAGCTCGTCTCGTACGGCGATCGCTCCCAGGAGCCACCGTCGATCTCGATGAGCACCGCTGTGGCTCCCGCCTGTTGCATCCGCTCGACGTCGGAGGCCAGCGAACCGGCCTCGAGCCAGCCCGGGCGCCCCAGGCGAATAGTCCTTCCGTCCAAGCGGCCGATGAGCCCGGCCCCGGTTACGGCCTCGACCTCGGCAGCCGGGGTCACCTCATCGACCTCTGACAGGATTGCTTTAGCCAGAGGGTGCTCGCTGCGGGCCTCCAGCGCCGCCGCCAGGCGCAAAACCTCTTCTTGACTGACTCCGTCGTTGCTCACGACCTCGATGACTGCAGGCCGGTTACGGGTGAGGGTTCCGGTTTTGTCCAGCGCCACGCTCCGAATCCTGCCCAACCCCTCGAGGGCGGCGCCGCCCTTGACGAGTACGCCGAACCGGCTGGCGGCGCCTACCGAGGCGACCACGGCGACGGGGACGGAGATCGCTAGCGCACATGGGGAGGCCGCGACCAAAACCACCAGGGCCCGCTCGATCCAAGTGCCAGGGTCAGCGAGCAGGCTCCCGATTGCTGCAATCAGCACTGCTGCGACCAATATGCCCGGGACCAACGGTTGGGCAATCCGATCCGCCAGCCGCTGAGTGGCACCTTTGCGCGCCTGTTCCGCCTCCACGATGCGCACGATCCGGGCGAGCGAGTTGTCTTCGCCGGTGGAGGTCACCTCTACCTCGAGGACGCCGGTGCCGTTGATCGAACCTGCGAAGACCTCGTCACCGAGGCCCGCCTCGACCGGCACGGATTCGCCGGTGATGGCCGACAGGTCGAGCGCGCTGCGCCCGTGCCGGATGACTCCGTCGGTGGCAAGCCGCTCGCCCGCCTTGACCACCATGCGGTCGCCCAGCTGCAATTCGGAGGGAGCGACGGCGGTTTCGCTACCGTCGCGCAGGACCGTTGCTCGATCGGGTACCAAAGACAGAAGGGCGCGAAGGCCGCGGCGCGTGCGGGCCAGCGAGTACTCCTCCAACCCTTCGCTGATGGAGAACAAGAAGGCCAGCATCGCGGCCTCGCCTACCTCGCCAAGGAGCACCGACCCGACGGCTGCGATCGTCATCAGGGTGCCGACGCCGATGCTTCCCTTGCGCAGCCGCCTTAGCGTTGCAGGAACGAATGTAAAGGCACCGACCAGCAGCGCGAGCACTTCCAAACCCAGCTGGAGCGGCGCTGGGGCGTCGACCGATCGGGAGATGAAGCCCGCCAGTAGCAAAAGTCCCGAGACGGCCGCCAACTGTAGTTCTTTGACTTGCCAGAGCCGCTCGGGCTCTTGCTCTTCGGATGCTTCGACGACCGCCTCGTCATGGCAGCAGCCGCAGGCATCACTCACCTGACCGTTCCTTCGCTCATTCACGCGTCAGCGACCCTGGCTCGGTGCCGTAGATTGGGCAAAGCGCAACCGCATTTCCTGTTGCAGCCAGCAACTTCTCGGCTGACGCCAAAAGGTCCAGTAGTTCTGGCCGTGCCAAGCTGTAGAAGGTTTGCCTCCCCTCAGGCCGGCCTACAACCAGTCCACAGCCGCGCAGGCACGCCAGGTGGGCCGAAACGGTTGATTGGGCCAACCCTAGCGCTGTCACCAAATCGGCGACCCTTGCCTCGCCGCGTGCAAGCCGCCGGACAATCGCCAATCGAGTGGGATCGGAGAGGCTGTGAAACAAAGCCACAGCCGGAAGCAATCCAGTCTCTGAATTGGCCGTCGGTACCGATTCAATCGTCACCGGACGATAATACCGTCAACGATCGATGATCGATCAACCTCCTTCAGCGTCGACCCCCAACTGACCTTCGGGAGAACGACGAGGGTTGTGACATGACGATTTTGGTAGCCGCTATGTCGCGTCCTGGCGGCAGGGGCGAGAGGCGCAACTTGACCGCCGCCCGAGCGGCATGGGCAAGCGACTATTACATCGCCCTGATGCGGTAGAAGTAAAATCCGACCAACGGCAGTTGCCTCCGATGATTTGACTACCAGCTCGACAAGCAACGCTACGCCCGGCGAGGAAGGCCCCGTCCCGGCTGTGCGACGTAAGCTTGTAGCGCATGTTCAAACGACGTCGAGCACCGAAGTGTGGGGACGGCTCACGGAGGTGCTCATTCTGCGGCAAGCAGAAGGACCAGGTTGAGAAGCTGATTGCTGGGCCGGGCGTCTGCATCTGCAACGAGTGCGTGGTGCTTTGCAACGAGATACTTGATAAGGAGCGGAGGCCCAGCCGTTAGAGACGTTCCCCGCGGGTACTCTTCACTTCCAACCAAGGCGTCGCCGGCTCGTCCCACTCGCTTTGTCAAGGCAGATAATCGCCTCGTGGCTGCTCAGCCGGTCGCATCAAGGAGTGCTCGCCGCACTTCAGATGGATCAACACCCGCATCGTGGAGGAGCCGGTTGGACAACGCTTCTTTGACTTCCACCATCCCGAGCAACAGCCCCGCAGGATCGATGCCTGCTCGTTGGCGTCGGTCAGCGTCTTGACGGGCGTGCTCGAAAGCCTGCTTGACGCGGGGAGTCACGCCCATCGTGCCGGCGAGAAGCGAGATGCATCGGCGACTCGGGCGCCGCCACGGCTGCCAGGGCTGATGAACCCGGCGGCGCCCGAGCCGCTCGACGGCGTCGTTCCCGAAGGTCTGGCGGACCGCCGCTCGCACGGTCGAGGTCGATGCCGAGCGTCTTAAGCCGTTCGGCGTCGCGGGACGGTGGCCCGGCAAGGATCGATTCCAGCGTTGTGGCCAACGCATCGGCGTCGGGAGGAAGCGCGCGGCCACGGCATCCGGCAGGAGTTCGGGGTGCCGCACCAGGGCGAGGAGCAGGTGCTCGGTGCCGACGTAGTTGTGACCGAGGCGGCAGGCCTCAGCCAGCGCCGTATTGAACACCGCCATCGTGTCCGAGTCGCAGCGGTCGAACACGGGCGTCCTCACCTCCCCCGCCGCCGGCGCACATGATGTTTCTTGTGGACGGACTGGCGGGTGACCCCGAGCGCCTCGGCGATGGCCTGCCACGACCACCCCAGGCCTCGGGCGTTGTCGACGTGCAGCTCCTCGAGCTCCTCGACCAGCTGACGCAAGGCCGATACCGCGCCCAGCCCGACTGCCGGGTCGCGGCTGTCCACCGCGTCGTTCAAGCGGACCACCTCGCGCACGCTGTCAGTCTAGGCTGACTATCCAACGCTGTCAACCAAGGCTGACGTGCGCCGCGGTCTCATCGCCGGACGTCGCCCGCGTCGCGGGAATCTCTCAAGCTGGGCTTGGTCCGGCTGGTTTGGCCACCAGCTCGACGGGCAGCGTCCTTCGGTCGGCCGCCCCCTGCATCGCAGCGAGCTTTTGATTCGCAGCGGCGAGGCGAGCCTCGAGGCCTTCGACCTCGCCGAGCCAGCCCTGTTGGTGTTACCTCTACGATCTCCAGGCTGAGGGCGACGCTATGAACCGTCGTGGCCAAGTTCTACCCTGGTGATCCAGGCGGGCCCCTCAACGTGGGAGGTGTCGGCATCATGGAGGGCGCCGACGAAGAGGCGGCGGCCCGCGCCTTCGTCGACTTCATGCTCTCGCAGACAGCGCAGCGGTACTTCGCCGAGGTCAATCTCGAGATCCCCTTGGTCGAGGGCGTCGAGCCGCCCGAGGGCGCGCCGACCGCCGCCGATCTGATCGTTCCAGACCTAGACGTGCGTCAGCTCGAGGACCTGGAGGGCACCCGTGAGCCTCAGAGAGGTCCGGATCATCGGCTGACGCCGCCGCGATCGGGGCTCACAACCCTCGCCTCGAAATCAGGTACTTGTTCAATCCGAACCGGTCGGTTCCGACGTCGTGCCGAGCAAAGACCTGATTCGGTAATCGAGAAGGGCCGGATCAATCGCCCCCAGGATCTTGGTCGCGCCCTGGGTCGCCTCCTGTTCGGTGGGGACGCTTGCGACGAATCGGTAACCGCGGTCGACGAAAAACGTCTCCGGAAGGCCACGCACGCCCAGCCGGGTCCAAAGCTTGAGATCTGTGTCTCTGACGATCGGGTAGGTAAGTCCAAATTCTTCGACGAAAGCCTTGGCGTCCTCCACCGAGTCCTGGACGTTTACTCCTACCAGCATCAAACCATCGCCTCTGTACTTGTTCCATGCCGCTTCCAGGGCTGGTGCTTCCTCGCGGCAGGGTACGCACCACGAAGCCCAGAAGTTGAAGACGACCACCCTTCCCTTGAGCTGCCCGCTGGACAGCCTCCCGCCGCTCAGCAAAGGCAGCTCGAAGTCGGGCGCCGGTTGGCCCTCGAGCTGCTTGTCCGGCGAGGTACGGAACAAGGTGAAAGCGAGGAAGACAACGAATGCTCCCGGTACCAGGGCAAACGCCAAGAGGCGGAGCATTTTGGTCTTCGTGGGAGCCTGGTCCGGCTGGACCGGGGCTTCTACGCCTTCTTACACGACTCGCCACCATCGCGACTCACGTGGATCTTGACTCGCTCCCCGTCATGAACTCCGGCATACAGGACGCCGGGACCTGGAGCTATTTCCGTCGCATCGAGAGCGTGATGCCAGCCGCGCGAGCGATAGTCGCGATTTTCAAATTCGATTCCTCCTTGTTCCCGCGTGCAGCGCCCTAAGAAGGGGCACGATGTCACATGCCTAAGGCTGAGCGGGGAGGTCGAAGCAGCGGATCGGGCAGAAGCGAACCCGAAAGGATCCGCACGAACGCTCTGTTCTTGCGACAGAGCAAAAGCTTCAAAATCAAAACCGACGAAGACAGCAACGCGAGACAAAGCCCAAGACCCTCGGCTCCGTGGTCACCGAGACATCCAGGGCATGACTCTACGCCAATGAGCATAGGGACGGGGACGACGAGCAGGGCGATAGCGATCAGAAGCAGAGCCACGCCAACGATCCTCACCAACCCAGGCTATCGCAGCCTCGAGCTATTGATCTTCGTCCCGGCAGCACGCATTCTCTCGGGTTCGCTCCCTCGCCCTTCCTCTTATCGCTCCCCATTCCCGTTGTGAAGCAGCGCTACTGCCAGGCGAGTAAACCTTTCCCGCACGAAGGAGCAGCCAGCAAGGATTTCCCTGCTCGTTGAGTCTATTCCCAGAGAAGCCGACCAACCCGCAAGTGAGTCACAGCGGGGCTAAGGCGGGCACATTTATACTACGCTGGATCGTAGTTCTAACCTTGGGATGTGTGTCCAGTGATTCGTTCACTTTGCCTGGCTTTGTTACCAGCGCTTCTAGTCGGCTGCGCGCAGTCTCCGACGAGAGCCTCACGGAACGCGGGCGAAAAGCCGTCAGAATGGGCGGAGGCGATCGCTGGGCTGTGCGAAGCACGGACGCACGCCTCGACCGGGAGGGTAGAAGCGGCGAGGGAGACCTTTTTCGGCAGGAGCCACTCGCCTCTTCATGACATCGCTCGAGAGCTGCAGGAGTCGGATCGAGCGGGCGCAGCGAAGCTCCTCGAGGCTAAGCAACGGGTAGAACAGACGTTGCAGACGCAAGACGCGCAAAGGCTTGCCGGGGACTTTGATGCGCTGGCAAGAGCGGCTGCAGAAGCCAGTGGGAAGCTTGGAAGCGCTACTCCCGGCTGCGTTTATGACGGGAGTGGGCAGTAATCAAGCGGCTCTATCTCGGGCTCATCGCTCTCGCCCTTTCTCTGGCTCTGACCCTCTCGGGGTGCCGCCCCGAAAGGACGCCACCAAAAACGGCAGCGGACAATGGCTCCGGATTGATCGTTCATGTTGCGAGCTACGATGTGGCCATCGGGGAGGGCAGATTCATTGTCGGACTTGTCACGCAGGAAGAGGAGGTCATCAGCCACGGAAACGTTGACCTCAAGTTTGCGTATCTGGGATCGAAGGAGCGGCCGGAGCCTGAGAAGTTCGGGTCTTCGGTCACCGCAACTTTCTTGGCCATTCCGGGAGAAGGACCTCCTCAACCACCCAGCACGGGGCCCATCGTCGCGCCCGCTTCAGAGGGAAGGGGTGTGTATTCCGCCCTGGTCGGCTTTGACCGCGCAGGCTTTTGGAAGGTCCGTGCGTCTGCTGATATCAAAGAAGTAGGGAAACTTTCGGGCTCTGCGAGTTTCGAAGTCCTTGCCGAGCACGAGGTTCCTGCACCGGGCGATCCCGCCCCGAGGACGGAGAACCTCACCCTCGCCTCTAAAGATGTTCCGCCAACGGCAATCGACTCCCGGGCGGGAAGTGGAGACATTCCCGACCCGGAGCTCCACACCACCACGATCGCCTCATCGATAGCACGAGGCCGTCCCACGCTAGTCGTGTTCTCCACTCCCACTTACTGCGTTAGCCGTTTCTGTGGGCCCGTCACTGACATGGTGCTTGGGCTTGCGCGCGACTACAAGGACCGAGCCGAGTTCGTACATGTCGAGATATGGCGAGACTTTGAAAAAGGGGAGATCAACAGGGCCGCGGCCGAATGGCTTCAAAGAGGGGATGACCTACGGGAGCCCTGGGTGTTCCTGATCGGGGGGGACGGTAGGGTCATCGCACGCTGGGATAACGTAGCGACGCGGGAGGAGATAGAGCCGCTGCTTCAGATGCTGCCAAGTCGGCCTGCCTGACGTCTCTGAACCGTCGCCGGCGCACCCCAGCTTGGATTCACTAGGGAACGACGGTCGCTCCTTGTTTCTGTCGTACGTTCCGCGTCACTGTCCGGCCCAGCTCCGTGGGAGGGTTTATGTCCACGGGATCGTCGAATCCCGACAAGTCCTGTTCCATCAGGTGTCCCTCCGCGCGCATCATCATTCTTCTTACGAGCCCATCGTCTTCTCCTATGCAAATCTCAAACCACGCGGGCAGCTGGGGGCGCACGAACGCAACGACGCGGCAATCAGCCCCTTCGACCTGATCGGTGCCTAGGATGCGGACGGCGGCGGAGCCGGCGCTCCAAAAGGACGTAAACCATCCTCGCGGCCAGCGAAAGGCAAGGCTTGGTGAGTCTTCAACTTTCCACCGGTCGGAAGGGTTATCCCGAGTGAAAGTCAGAGTCCCGACAACGACTCGCTCGGACCCCCCAAGTGAGAAGCGGAACCGATCCGGGGCTCGGAACACGTATTCGCTGATGAGAGGATCTTGCGCGACAGATGCCCGAAGCCTCTCCTGAATCCGCATTGACGTCAGGGTTTCCATTGCCTTCAGCGCTTTTTCGAACTCGGATGATCCATTGGGCGCCGGCAGAGGAAGAGCATATTGGGCGGAAACCATTCCACGGTTGGACGTGATGGATAATTCGATGTTCCATGTAGCGGCAGAGGGCAACAAGGTCTCCGCCGCGAAGCATCCGACGGCGCGTGATCTGCATCTCTGCAGCTTCGCATCGAACCTGCGTCCGGCATCGGACGTTCCCTCAATCTTTGCGTCTCGCAGGCCATCTCCAGGCTGTGCCCCAAGGACTTGAACACGCACCTCGACCTTCCCCGGGCGAGGAGGCAGCAACGTAAGACCGACGACGAACGGTCCCGACGCGTCAGCGACTGACAAGGCATCGCGGCGTCCGAGAGAGGTGAGGATAGGGTCAATGTTGCCCAGCGGCTCAGCCGACTCAGCCTCTCTCGGGGGATCCGGGAACCCTACCAGGAGGGTGGCGAGGGCGATCGCGGTAGCTGCAGCTATCGCCTCAAGACGAAGCGGCGATCGAAGGCGGAGTATGTCAAAGCGATCGGATTTCCGCCGGTAATGGTGGATCAGCCCAAATGCCGCCATTGCAGCGAGAGCGAAGGCCTTGCCGAGGACGACCTTGCCGTATCCGGTAGATACAAGGTCCCGTGGGTCCCTCAGCTCAAGAGCGGCGGTAGCGACGCCGGTCAGAGCGACCGCCCATGCTGCCCCTATTGCGAAAGGGGAGAAGGCGGCCAAAGCAATGCGCAAATTGATCGAGGACAGCAAGGATCCTGCAATGGAAAAAACCCAAACCCCGGCGGCAACGAGGTGTACTCCGAAGAGCAGGATGGTCAGCAGGGGCGTGGCGGAAGACGCGGCATGACCGGAGGCGACCTCCAGGACAAGAGCTGTTCCCAGCAGAAGCAGCGCCAACTTCCGGAACCTGCTCGCAGCGAAAGAAGCAAGGACTGAGACTCCTATGAGGCCGGCTCTAAGAGGGCCAGAGGTGCCAGAGAAAAGCAGTCCTCCGATTTCGGCCAGCGTCCCAGTGGACCTGATGGTCAACGAAGCAACGGACAGGCTCGTCCCTATTGCGACCAGCAGCGGAGCCCACGAGGCTATGCGCCCTAACCACTGCTCCTCCAGCCCAGCCCGCTGGGCGACCCCACCGAGGGCAGCGCTGCCGACCCACATCGTCAGGCCCACGAGCGCGAAAAAGCGGCCTAGTAGCCCCAGCCACCCTTCTGAGGATGTGGGATTGTTCTCAATGGTCTCGTTGGCAGAGGAAGCAATTCCAACGCCAAACGTGTAGCTGCCTCGAAGCGCATGACCGTCAACAGTCGAGAGCGTGCGCCAACGAACAACGTACTGTCCGGGCTCGAGCAGGGCAAGCTTCCTGCGCATCGCCCTTGGGTCCCCTTCCACCCCAAGCGTCGGACCGGTTACTACGGATCTCCCGTCACCGTCCTCTACGTCGACCCGGCTCAGCTTGAGATTCAGGGGTTCACTGAAGCTCATGACCACCTCTCCGGGCGCCTGCGGTATTCCCGAACCTGGGGAAGGGTTCGCGGCGACTACGCCGGCGTGAGCATCAGCAGGAAGGGGGAGGGCCAGAAGAATCACCAGTACGAAAGCGCTGGTTGCTGACCTAAAAAGAGGAGACACGATCCTATCCCTTCAGAAGGCTACGCCTCACGCCTCAGTGTCCGCCGGCGAGGCGTAGTGGTCGTGGCGCCAGCCGGCGATCGCATGACCCACCAGAACGGGCCGTACTG
>JBBDRH010000125.1:0-8986 GCA_040905645.1 Actinomycetota bacterium | reverse complement strand
CGACGGCATCGCCATGCCGCTGCTCATCCTGAGCCTGCTGGTGACCTTCCTGTGCATGGTCTACTCGCTGTGGCATCTGCCCGAGCCCCACAACCCCAAAGCGTTCCTGGCTCTGTGCCTCCTGCTGGAAACCGGGATGAACGGGAGCTTCGTCGCCCTGGACCTCGTCCTGTTCTTCGTCTTCTGGGAGCTGGTCCTGGTGCCGATGTACTTCATCATCGGGATCTGGGGGGGCCCCAGACGCGAGTACGCAGCCATCAAGTTCTTCCTCTACACGCTGTTCGGAAGTGTGTTCATGCTGCTGGGCTTCCTGGCGCTGTACTTTCAGTCCGAGCCTCACACCTTCGACATGCTCACCCTGCAGCAGGAGGGGGTTCTGGCGATTCCCGTGGGTCTAGCCAACCTGATCTTCGGCGGTTTGGCGCTGGGTTTTGCGGTGAAAGTGCCGATGTGGCCGTTCCACACCTGGCTTCCCGACGCCCATACCGAGGCACCCACCGTCGGCAGCGTGCTGCTGGCCGCGGTGCTCCTGAAGATGGGCACCTACGGCTTCATGCGGATCGCAATCCCGATCCTGCCCGACTCGGCCCGGACCTTCGCCCCAGCGATTGCGATCCTGGCCGCGATCGCCATCGTCTACGGAGCGCTCAACTGCCTGGCTCAAACCGACCTGAAGCGGATGATCGCCTTCAGCTCGGTCGGCCACATGGGGTTCGTGATGCTGGGAATTGCCACTTTGACCCCGGCCGGGTTCAACGCCGCCGTTTTCGGCATGGTGGCCCACGGCGTCGTGACCGGAATGCTGTTCTTCATCGCCGGCTCGATCCACGAGCGCTACCACACCCGTGAGATCCAGGAGCTGGGAGGGATGGGCCTCAAGCTCCCACGGATGGCCGGCCTGCTGGCGTTCACGTCGATAGCGTCGCTCGGGCTTCCCGGTCTCGCCGGGTTCTGGGGCGAGGTAATGGCGCTGCTGAGTTCCTACAACCCGCTGGCCGGGCTCAATCTGGGAATATTCAGGACCTCCATGGTGGTCGGCGGCATCGGGACCGTGCTGACCGCGGGGTACTTCCTGTGGATGCTGCAGCGGGTGAACATGGGCAAGGTCTCGGAGAAGTGGGAGTCGAAGAAGCTCTCCGATGTCGAGCCTCTGGAGATCGCCGCGTGGGCGCCGCTGCTCGCTCTTATCTTGGTCCTCGGCCTGTACCCTCGGCTCATCCTCGACACGACCAACGCCTCGGTGGTGAGACTATCCGAGGTGTTCGGCACGGCCGAGACGGCGCAGGCCGGGACGGCGCAGGGTGGGGCGCAGGCCACTGTATCGGGCAGTCGCTCCAGCGAGGGCACCCTCGGCGGCGAACCGGGCGACCAGCCCAGCGGTCACATGGGAGGCGGGACTCACTGATGGACGTCAATCTCCACGCGCTCCTTCCCGAGCTGGTCCTCACGCTGGCGATCTGCGGCGTCATCGGCATCGACCTGTTCCTTCCCGACTGGCTTCGCTGGACGCTCATGCCCCTGGCCTTCCTGGGAGTACTCGCCACTCTGGGCGCAGTTTTGATCCTCCCCGACTTGCCGGTGGACACGCTGGGCGGAATGTTCGTGGTCGACAAGTTCGCGGTGCTGTTCAAGGTCGTGTTCTGCCTTGCCGGTCTCGTTGTTTTCGTAATCTCCTCCGACTATCTGAAAGAGGACGATATCCACCGCGGCGAGTACTACTCGATGCTCCTGTGCTCCCTGCTCGGGATGCTCACGATCGCATCCAGCCGTGACCTGATCGCGATCTTCGTCTCCTTGGAGCTGATCACCCTTCCCGCAATCGTCCTTGCCGGAATCAGGAAGAACGATTTGAGGTCCAACGAGGCCGCCCTGAAGTTCTTCCTCTTCAGCGTTCTTTCGACGGCGTTGATGCTGTTCGGCATGTCGTTGATCTACGGGATCACCGGATCGACCAACCTGGCCGACATCTCTGCTGCCCTGACGGGACGGTCGGACCTCACAGAGATAGCAGTGCTCAGCGTCTTTTTCATCATCGTGGGCTTCGGTTTCAAGATCTCCGTTTTCCCCTTCCAGTGGTGGGTGCCCGACACCTACGAGGGTGCTCCGGTTCCGATTGCGGCATTCCTCTCGGTGGCATCCAAGACCGCCGGTTTTGTGGGGCTCTTCCTGGTCATGTTTCTCGGGCTGGCGCCGCTGGCCGATGTCTGGAGGCCCCTTTTCGGGATTCTGGGGGTCGTGACAATCACTTTCGGCAACCTGGTGGCCCTCCAGCAGCGCAACATCGTGAGACTGCTCGCGTACTCATCGATCGCTCAGGCCGGCTACATGGTCCTTCCGCTGGGCGTGGCGAGCGCAACCGACTCCGGCATGAACGAGTCGATCCTGTTTGCGTCGATATCGTATCTCTTGATTTACGCGTTCATGGAGTACGGAGCGTTTTCTTCGGCTATAGCCGTAGGCCGCCAGGGCGGCAGCTACCTGATCAAGGACTATGCCGGCCTGTTCTCGCGCTCTCCCGTTCTTGCCCTGTCGTTGACCGCATTTCTTTTGTCACTGGCGGGGATTCCGCCGTTTGCCGGCTGGTGGGCCAAGTTCGTCGTCTTCGGGGTTCTCATTGAGGGCGGCGGCCTCTGGCTGGCCGCGGCCATGGCGGTCAACACCGTCATAGCGCTCTTCTACTACGTGATGATCATCAAGCGAATGGTCCTCGAAAGGCCTCCGGCAACCGAGCCGATCAAGATGCCGATCAAGCTGGGGGGCGTGATCGCCATGGCGGCTGTGGTGGTGCTGGTGCTGGGAGTGGTGCCCGATACGGTCGGCCGGCTCGCTTCAGATCTGAGCTTCTTCTAGGCCTTTCAGAACGGCGTTTCTTACGGTTTTTTAATCGTGGAGGCCTTAATTAAGCGCGACCTCTCCTTTACTCTGAATGAGAGGTGATGCGTATATGAAGAACAACCTGAAGACGGTGGTACTGCTCGGCGCACTCGCCGGGCTGATGGTCGGTCTGGGCAACCTGCTCGGCGGCCGCGGCGGCGCAATCATCGGCCTGATCATGGCTACCTTCATGAACATGGGCGCCTACTGGTACTCCGACAAGATCGCGCTGAGAATGAGTCGTGCCCGGCCCCTGGGCAGATCCGAGGCGCCCGAGCTCTACACGATGGTGGAGAGCCTGGCGAACAGGGCCGACCTGCCAATGCCCAACCTTTTCATAATTCCGTCCGAGCAGCCCAACGCTTTCGCCACCGGGCGGAACCCTTCTCACGCAGCCGTCGCAGTCACGGAGGGCATATTGAAAATGCTTTCGCCTGAGGAGCTGCAGGGGGTCATCGCCCACGAGCTGGCACACGTACGCAACCGGGACATCCTGATCACATCGGTCGCGGCGACCATCGCCGGAGCGATATCTTTCTTCGCCTCGATGGCTCGCTGGGGCGCCATGTTCGGAGGAATGGGGGGCGACGACGACGACAACCGGGGTGGCATCATCGGCCTGCTGGTCGGGATGATCGTTGCCCCGATAGCTGCGGTGATCCTGCAGATGGCGCTTTCCCGTTCCCGGGAGTTCCAGGCAGACGCCACCGGCGCCGAGATCGCCGGCCGGCCCCAGGGTCTCGCGAGCGCACTCAGGAAGCTCGAGAGGGGTGCGCAACAGATTCCGATGCCGGTCAACCCCTCCGCCGCCCCAATGTTCATCGTGAACCCGCTCCGGGGCAGGTTCGCCCGCGGGGCGGGACACCTGTTCAGCACCCATCCGCCCACCGAGGAGCGGGTAAGGCGCCTCGAGCAGATGGCCGGAATGTCCATTCACCCCACTTTCTAAAGGACCCGGCTTCCACGGGGCAACCTTTTGGCCCCCAAGAGTTGACTTGCCCCCAATCCTTTGGGTTAAGGTTCCCTTGCATTTTCAAGTCGTGAAGCTCGTGGCGACGCATGTCAAGCGGGGGAAACCAAATGCGGCGGGGGACCAAGGTCGTAGCAGTCTGCGCCCTCGTCACCAGTTTCCTCCTGGTCAGCTCGGTGCCTGCCAACGCCCAGCTTCAGCAGCTCGTCGATCTGATTTTCCCCAAGCCCGTTCCGCCTCCGGTCGCGCCTGATCCGGCTCCGGCGCCGGCTCCGGCACCCGCTCCAGCTCCGGCCGCGGCTGGCACGGCAAGGCCCGCCGCCCTCGCGCGGCCGGTTTTTACGATTCCCGTGCCCAAGATCCGCAGGTCCCCGGCGAGGTCCACCGCAGTCCTGTTCGAGAGGCTGCGGTCCGTGGTGGAGAAGGGGCTCCCGCTGGACAAGGCCATCCTGAAGGTAGCTTCACCGTTCCCGGTCGCGGGCCCGGCCAAGTTCAGCCACGACTGGGGATTCCCCCGCTACACTCCTACGCCCCACCTCCACAAGGGAACCGACGTCTTCGCAGCCTTCGGCACACCCATAGTGACCTCGGAGTCGGGCAGGATTATCAAAAAGGGCACCGCCGGCGCCGGCGGAATTTCGGTCTGGGTCAAAGGCGACGGAGGAAACGCCTACTACTACGCTCACCTGCAGAGTTGGGTTAGGGGACTGTCGGTCGGCCAGCGGGTAGAGAGGGGGGCGATCATCGGATTCGTCGGCGACACGGGGAACGCCGAGGGCGGATCCCCACATCTGCATTTCGAGATCCATCCCGGCGGGGCTCCGGGTTCGCCCGCCCGCGACCCGAAGCCGTTCCTGGACGACGCGCTGAGGCAAGCCGAGAACAACGCGCTTCTGCTCGCCCGGGAAGGGGGAATAATCGACTTCAGCGGCGATCAGCCCACCAGGTTCCGGACCATCGTGGTCACCAAGAAGGTGGACAAACTCTTGCAGGCTGCATCGATGCAAGGCCCCGAAGACCTGATGTGGTACTCGATGCTAGATCCGACGCTGGGCGTTCTCGGTCTCGCTCGTCAGTCCGCAGCGAGTGCCGGGCTGCCTGCGAGCGCATTGTCGGCGGCCGATGCTCGCGAGGAGGAGCGCTTGGACGCGGTGAGGACTGCGGTGAGCGCTCCCGAGACGAAGTTGGTGGGCTTCGTGCACGACGCGTTGTTCAAGGATGAAGCTGTGGTGGTCGGCCCGGTTGGGCTGGCCCTGGCCGCATCAACCGAGGACCCCGCCACACCCTAGCGCCCCTTTCGGCCGTCGGCCGGAGATTTTGCTACATTCCTGCGCTAGCCCAGAGCTTCTACAATCCGCTGGGCGTTCGCGGCTATCGACTTGGGGTTGCCCTCCGAGGCAACCACCGGCGGGATCAGGCTGTCGCTGAACCACCTCGCGATCAGATGCAGGTGGAAATGCCCGACCGATTGCCAGGCGGCGTGTCCGTTCGATTGGAGCAGGTTGAGGCCATCCGGCCGAAAGGCCTTCTTGACTGCCGCCGCCAGCTTGCGTGCCGCCTTCATCACTTCCACCGCGTCATCCTCGGTTATCTCCCAGATAGTCGCAGCGTGGGTCTTCGGGATGACGAGGCAGTGACCCATAGTCCACGGAGAGATGTCCATGATTGCGATCACGGAGTCGTTCTCGAAGATCTTGGTGGACGGAACCTGCCCGGCCACTATCTTGCAGAAGAGGCAGTCGGATTCGGACATTACCGGTAGTTCGTGAACTGGAGGGGAATTCCGAAGTCCTCCTCTTTGAGGGCCTGGATCACCTCTTGTAGGTCATCCCTCGATTTGGAGCTGACCCGAAGCTGGTCACCCTGAATCTGGCTCTGAACCTTGGCGCCGAGCGCTTTGATGAACTTGTTGATGGTCCTGGCCTTTTCGTCGGAGATGCCGTGAACTATATCGATCCTCTGCTTGAAGTTATTTCCCCCCGCAGGTTCTATCTTGCCCTCGGATAGCGCCTTCAGCGAGACGTTCCGTTTGACCATCTTCTCCTTCAGCACCTCGACCGCTGCCTGCACGCGGCCTTCCGAATTGGACCTGATCTCGAGGGAACTACCTTCGTGGCGGACCTCAGTGCCGGTGTTCTTGAAGTCGAAGCGCTGAGTGATCTCGCGCCTCGTCTGATCCAGAGCGTTGGTCAGCTCCTGGTTGTTGACCTCGCTCACCACGTCAAAAGATGCCTGAGCCAAACCATCTCCAAGATCGATTTCGAATGAAGCTTTATCCTAATGCGGTGAGGGCCGACAGGCCGTCGCCAGTAGGACGGGGGCGACGAAGTCGCCGCCACGCCTTCCGGTGGGATACCTAAGTGGCCAAAGGGAGCCGGCTGTAAACCGGTTGCGTGAGCTTCGGAGGTTCGAATCCTTCTCCCACCACAAAATGATCGGCGATATAGCCGTGTTCTTGAGGCCTGCGATGCGCATAGGAAGCGGGGTGCGAGATGGTCATGACCGGGCTCGAAGGCGTGCCCGTCAAAGTTGAGGCGCAGGCGCTCGACGCCTTCACGGCGAGACTCGACGGCACGGTGCTCCTGCCCGGCGATGCCGGCTTCGAAGAGGCCGTCCGCATCTGGAACGCCATGATCTCCAAAAAGCCGGCTCTCGTGGTCCAGCCCGTCTCGACCGGCGATGTCCGCGAGGCAATCGGGTTCGCTCGGGCCCACGGGATCCTGCTCTCGATCAAGGGCGGCGGACACAACATAGCGGGAACATCCCTGGCCGACGGCGGTCTGACGCTGGACATGTCCCGAATGAACAGGGTTGAGGTGGACGCGGAACGCCGGGTCGCACGGGTGGGAGCCGGCTGCCGTCTGGGCGAGGTGGACCGCGCCACCCAGGAGCATGGGCTCGCTACGGTGCTCGGCTTCGTCTCGGAAACCGGCGTTGCCGGGTTGACTCTGGGAGGGGGGTTCGGCTACCTGACCCGGCGCTTCGGGTCGACGGTTGACAACCTCGAAGAGGTTGAGATCGTGACGGCAGACGGCGACGTCCGCCGGGCAGCAGTGGACGAGCACGAGGACCTTTTCTGGGCGCTGCGCGGCGGCGGCGGCAACTTTGGCGTAGTCACCCGGTTCACCTTCCGTCTCCACCAGGTCGGACCGGAGATCACCGGAGGCGTCATAGCTTGGGACGCCGATAACGCCGACGAGGTAGTCAAGCTCTACCGGCAGGTTGCCGAGGCCGCACCGAGGGAGCTTACGCTCGCCGTCACGATGCGACTGGCACCCCCGGCTCCCTTCATTCCAGAACGATGGCACGGCAGGCCGGTCGTCGCCATGTTGGTCTGCCATAGTGGCGACCCCGATCACGCCGCCAACGACCTGGCACCCATCAAGGCCCTCGGTACGCCTATCGCCGACTTCATCGTCCGAAAGGGCTACGCCGAGCAGCAATCGATGACCGATCGAACTCAGCCCAAGGGCATGCACAACTACTGGAAGTCGGAGTTCCTACCCCGGCTGTCCAACGAGCTGCTCGAGACCTACAGGCACGAGGCGGCTGGCATCTTATCGCCGATGTCCCAGGCGATTCTGTTCCAGCTCGGCGGGGCCCTCGCCGACCAGGATGCCGGAGCCACCTCGTTCGGTAATCGAGACGCCGAACACATCTTCTTTGCAGCCGGCTGCTGGCCGCCCGACACTCTCGACGCCGAGATGAATCGGGCGTGGGCGCGATCCGCCTGGGAGGCGATCCGCCCTTACTCCACCGGGGGCAACTACGTCAACGTCCAGACGGCCGACGAGGATGAGGACCGGATGAAAGAGGCCTATCGCGATAATCTCGACCGGTTGGCGAACGTCAAGGCCGCCTACGACCCCGATAACCTGTTCCGCGTGAACCGCAACATCCCGCCCGCTGCGAGCGGCCTCAGCTTGTCTACAGCACCACCTTGATCGTCGCCTGCATGAATGGGTGGAACAGGCAGCGCAGCTGGTAGCCGCCCGGTTCGGCGAAAGTCAGCTTGTAGACCAGATCCTCCTGCCCGAGCGAGCAGATGCCTCTCGAGTTGAAGAAGCCGGTTCCGGTCCCAGCTGCCTGCGTCGAAAAGGATCGACGCCCGTTTCCCGGCGTTGGTGCCATCGACCTGAATCGTCAGGGTCGCAGGGCCCGTGGTCTCGTTCTCGGCGGGTTCTCGAGGAGTGCAGGCTGCAGCCACTATCAGCAGCAGGATGAGACGCACGGCGTTGGATCGCTTCCTCCGGCAGGAGAGGGGAGTGGCATCGGCGGGAGCAGGTTTTCGAGCCGCCGACGGCAAAGGGCCGCCGGGACCGGGCCCTACTCAGCGGCGAGCAGCCCCACGGGCGGCCCATGCCCGGCTAGATCGGGGAGCCCACCAGCCGCAGCAACATCAACCATCCCAGCGGCATTGCCACGAAGATTGCCGGGACCACGACGCGCTCGCTTCTACGAAGCAGGGCCATACGCCGGGCCATCGCGGTCTCCACTCCAAGCCCCGCTCCCACCACGACGGCCATGCGAACCGCGCCGAACGATGCTCCCACCAAAGCCGACTCCCAGGCACCCGCCGAAGCCCCTACCACCGCAGCCGCCCACCACATCCAGCTAGTCATCGGCGTGAGCGGGCCGATGCCGAGCCGCGCACCGTACAGAGTCGCCGCGGTTCTGGGGTCGAACAGGCGCGCCCACTGCATGGGGACCTGTGTTTGAAGTGAAAGTGGTCTGGGGCTCCTGGTGAAGTATCTGGAGATGTCCCCGGTCAACGCCAGTGCCGATATCAGCATGGCCACCCGCAGGGTCAATGTAGGAATCTGAACAGCGGCCCAGGCCGCTCCCAGGACCAGGCCCAGGAGAGCACCGCTGGAAGCTGCTGAAACCGTCAACAGCCCTGCGACCTGGAGGCGCCGGCTCCCCCGCACGGAGGGAGTCACCGTTTCGGTGACCGACAGCCCTCACGGCGACCAGAGCGAGCGCACCGCCGCCACGGTGGCCAGCGAGATCCCGATCCATAGGGCGGAGGAGCCGATCATTTAAGTGACCCGAGGTTCATCTGCGCCGCCGGCCGGGGGCAGGGCCCACTCGGGCAAAGCCCAGCGGCCGCTCCTCCGGGGGCTGCTCAACTACCGGAAGCCC
>JBBDRH010000124.1:0-9049 GCA_040905645.1 Actinomycetota bacterium | reverse complement strand
GTACCCGGTCGGCGAGGAACTGCCGGTGAGCGTTTAGCCGGGCCCGTACCTTGTCCGGGTCGGACCCGGTCACCACCTCACGGATCTCTGCCAGCGGCATATCGAGGGTCCGAAGGATCGCAATCGCTCGGGCCATCGGCGCTTGGTCGGGGTGGTAGTAGCGATAGTTGCTGGCTGGGTCGGCGTAGGCCGGGTGAAGCAGGCCCAGGTCGTCGTACAGGCGCAGCGCCTTGATGCTCAGCCAGCAGATTCGTGAGAACTGTCCGATGGTTAGCAGATCGTCCATTTCACCTCCTCTCTACAAGGAGTGTCGGGCCTCCCCCGAGGGGAGAGTCAACTCGTCAGCGCAGGAGAATCGAGGGCAGCTTGTACTCGATGCGGTTCAGGATGCGAGCCGACTTCTCGAGCTCCGACTCCGACGCCCACGAGAACCCGAGGGCATCCGCCACTCGGTTGATGAGGTTGAAGACGAACGCGAGGTAAAGAACCTCGGTGATCGATTCGTCGGAGATGCCTTCCGATCGAGCCGCGTCGACCTCCGCTTTCGCCTTGTCCTCCGGTCTGGAGATTACCGCTTCCAGCAGGGCGAAAACCGCCTTGATCCGGGGGCTGAAGTCGGAGGATTGCCAGTTGTCGAGTGACTCCGTCGTGATCTTGTCCCCGAATCCCAGAAAAGCCATCTCGGAGTGGATCGCAGTGCAGTACCTGCATCGGTTTTTTCGCGAGATGAAGGCGGCGAACAGCTCGCGTTCGCCGCGGCTCCACTCGGAGGGGCCACACAGCACGCCCCCGGCCAGCTTCAGAAAGTTACGGCCGAATAGCTCCGGCCGGTAGAGGCAGGTGGTGCCGACGTCGTCGATAGGTGTTCGGCCCAGGTGCTCCGCCGCCCACAGAACCGCCCGCGCCCGGAGCCGGTGGCCCGACTCGAGGACCTGAAGGTGCAAGTCACGCCCTCAGCGCGTTGAGGCCGCTTTGCAGGATTCGATCGGCTGCCCCCAGAGCTGCCGCCAGTGTCGCCTCGAAGATCTGGTCC
This sequence comes from Actinomycetota bacterium, assembly GCA_040905645.1. Lineage (GTDB taxonomy): Bacteria > Actinomycetota > CADDZG01 > JAHWKV01 > JAHWKV01 > JBBDRH01. The sequence continues at coordinate 8,016 of JBBDRH010000124.1, read as the reverse complement.
TCGGTGCAGCCCTGATCCTTGAGCAGGTCTATGTCCTTCCGAGACAGCCGCACCGAGTCCTCCCGCACCTTCCATGCGAAGGGTCCCAGCGGTGGGTCGACGGGTTCGCCGGCATAGATGCTGTGCCGCAGCTCGGTGCTCAGGGCGCCGGGACCATCCAATACGCTGCTTCGCAACGCCTCCAGGTTCTTGGGATGTTCGGTCACCGATCCTCGCCTCTGACCCAGTCGACTCCAAAATGTATATCGATTGTTGCGGCCGGTTCGCCGGTAAGTATGATTCGTCCTAGGTCATCGGGCAGGGCTGGCGTGGGTTTCATCGAATGAATCGACGTAGGACAGAGGTCGAAGAGAACACCGCCGAACCGGCGGGCTCGCGCCTCGACCAGTTCTTCGGCATCACCGCCGCCGGATCGACCGTACGGACCGAGGTCATCGCCGGTTTCACCACATTCATGACGATGGCCTACATCCTGTTCGTGAACCCCTCGGTGCTCGGGGCGGTCCCAGACTTCGAGGGCAGGAGCCTCGCCTTCCCGCTGGTCCTCACCTCGACGGCGCTTGCCGCCGGCATCAGCACTCTGGCGATGAGTCTGATCGCCCGCTACCCGTTCGCAATCGCCGCGGGCCTCGGCCTGAACGCGGTCGTGGCCTTTCAGCTGGTGGCCGGAAGCGGGCTGACCTGGGCAGAGGCGATGGGAGTCATCGTCGTCGAGGGACTCCTGATCATGCTGCTGGTCCTCACCGGTTTCCGGGAGCTGGTGATGAATGCGATTCCCCTCGCGCTCAAGCAGGCTATCGGGGTTGGGATTGGGCTGTTCATAGCCTTCATCGGGTTCATCAGCGCCGGGTTTGTGGGCAAGCCGGAAGCGCCGGGGCTTCTGGTCGAGCTGGGCCGCGGTGGGGAGCTGCAGGGCCTCCCGGTGCTGGTATTCATTATCGGCTTGCTTCTCACCGCGTACCTGGTGGCACGCAGAATCAGAGGTGCGCTGCTCATCGGCATCCTGAGCACGACGGTACTTGCGATCCTGCTCAACGAGCTCCTGGCCGGTGGAGGAGCGTGGGAGGCGATAGGTCCCGGAACCGGCCGTTTCCCCGATAGGATCGCCGCCCTTCCGGCGGCCGAGAACTTCAGCCTGATCGGGGACTTCTCGTTCGGCTTCTTTGCCCGGATGGGGATTGCCGCGGGGGTGCTTGCGGTGTTCACGATCATGCTCTCGGACTTCTTCGACACGATGGGGACTGTGGTGGGGCTGGGGGCAAAGGCGGGCTACCTCGACTCCGAGGGGCGTCTCCCCCGCATCAAGCAGGTGCTGCTGGTGGACTCGGCCGCCGCGGCGCTGGGCGGGGCGGTCAGCGCCTCATCGAACACCACTTACATCGAGAGCGCTTCGGGCATATCCGAGGGCGGGCGCACCGGCCTGGTCACCTCCGTGGTGGGCGTGCTTTTCCTGCTGTCGATTTTCTTCTGGCCGCTGGCCGACGTCATCCCGCCGCAGGCGACCGCGCCGGCGCTGATCATCGTCGGCTTCCTGATGATGGAGATGGTCAGGGATATCCGGTGGGACGATTACGAGCTGGCGATCCCGGCCTTCCTGACGATGGTGGTGATGCCGTTCACCTTCTCGATCACCAATGGGGTCGGAGCGGGGTTCGTCAGCTATACGGTGATCAAGCTTATGAGAGGCCAGGGGCGGCAGGTGCACTGGATCATGTATCTCTCCAGCGCGGCTTTCGTGATCTACTTCGCGATCCACTATGTGAGGGCAGCGCTGGGCTGACGCTCGAACCGGATCGACGGGACCGCGTTCCAAACCGAGTAGATACCCGTCATCAAAAAAGCACTGTCGAACTCGGCTGAACCCTTGGGAAAGTTAGGTGACTCGAAGAAGCTCGATCTGAGCTCTTCGACCGTTAGCGGTTCGATGCGCCACTCGTCCGTCTCAAGCGCGACCCCCTCCAGTAGTCCAGGGGTCCGGGAACAGGAGTAGCCGACGGGGGCTGCCCGGAAGAATTCCGACGCCACCTCCATCGATGAGAAGACCGAGCCCGGCGGAAGCTCGCTCGATCTACGAGCCTTCACCCCGACGCTGACGTCTCCGTCAAAGCTGGCGATGTCGAGCGCCCACCTATCGTGCTCCTCCTCCACCCTGAAATGCGCTCGGTGGTGCCATCCGGGGAAAACCCTGCCGCCCATCAGACCAACTAGCGCCGAGGAGGTGTCCCGGCGGGGGATTAGAACGCCTTCGGCCGTTCCGGTGGGGGAATCCCACTCAACCGCAACCCGGTGAGCGGCGTTCTCCGTGGTGACCCCGAGCGCGGCAGGCAGACCCTTGGGACGAATGTCACCGAGCCTGATGAGGCAGATTCCTGCGATCCCGCACCCATCGACCACCACCGGGCGGAACGGGGAGGGAACCATCTTCGCTAGAACCTCCGCGTCGACACGGTAGTTGACGAGGATCCGCCGCTCGATGGTTGCGAGGACCGCCGGCGTTTTCATCGGATCTCCGGAGCTTCCCGCCGCCGGTCTCGGCGCCGGCGTACGACCATCTGGCTGGGGCAAACCGCGGTCAGAAAATCTCCGACGCTGGTGGCGAGCCGCTCTTCCACAATCGAGTAGTAGATCCGGTTCGCCTCTCGCCGCTCGGTGAGCAGGCCGGCGCTCTTCAGGATCGCCAGGTGCCGAGAGATGGAGGGGCCGCTGATCGCAAAGCGGGAGGCGATCGCGCCTGCGGAAGCCTCGCCCTCCTTGAGGTCGGCGAGGATCTGACGGCGGGTCGGATCGGCGAGGGCTTTGAAAACGCTGCCTGAGTCATCTTGCATTTAGCTATTTAGCCATATAGCTAGAGATCTCGCAAGTGGAGCATCGGCTGTTGCCCCCGGCGGGCGATAGCATCCATCTGTGGCGCACCTGCTTGGGGCTGAGGCCCTCCATGTAGAGTTCCAGAACGGCGTCGTCTTCGATTCGGTGACGCTGGGCGTCAACGAGGGCGACCGGACCGGCATCGTCGGCCGCAACGGCGACGGCAAGTCGACGCTGCTCTATTTGCTCGCCGGGCGCCTGCAGCCGGACGCCGGGCGGGTGACCAGGCGGCGGGGCATGACCATCGGGATGCTCGATCAGTCGGACACCCTGGACCCCGGCGAAACCGTCGGTCAGACGATTGTGGGCGACACTCCCGAGCACCTGTGGGCCGGAGACCCGCGCATTCGTGACATCATCGACGGCCTGGTCTCCGACCTTCCCTGGGGCACACAAGCCGGCGGCCTGAGCGGCGGGCAGAGGCGAAGGGTCGCCCTGGCCGCCGTGCTGGTGGGGAGCCACGAGGTCCTGCTGCTCGATGAGCCGACGAACCACCTCGATGTCGAGGCCATTGCCTGGCTGGCCGAACATCTCAAGCGGCGCTGGGCCCCCAACGCCGGGGGGCTGGTGGTCGTGACCCACGACAGGTGGTTCCTGGACGAGGTCTGCACGATGACCTGGGAAGTCCACGACCGGATCGTCGAACCCTTCGAGGGCGGGTACGCCGCCTACATCCTCCAGCGGGTGGAGCGGGACCGGATGGCGGCGGCAAGCGAGGCGAAGCGCCAGAACCTGATGCGCAAGGAGCTTGCGTGGCTGCGCCGCGGTGCCCCGGCAAGGACCACCAAAGCAAAGTTCCGAGTCGAGGCCGCCAACGCGCTGATCGCCAATGAACCGCCGGTGCGGGACAAGGTCGAGCTCCTGCGCATGGCCACCAGCCGCCTGGGTAAGGAGGTCGTGGACCTGCTGAACGTCTCGGTGTCGCACGGCGCCACGCAGGTGCTTCAGAGCATCGAGTGGCTGATCAAACCGGGGGAGCGCACCGGCATCCTCGGGGTCAACGGCGCAGGCAAGTCGACGCTGCTCAACCTGATCACCGGCTCGCTCGAGCCGACCACGGGGCAGGTCAAGCGGGGCAAGACCGTGAAGGTGGCCACCCTCACCCAGGAGCCCGACGAGCTGGAGGACCTGAGCACCGAGCGGGTCAGCGACATCCTCAAACGAGCGCGGAGCACCTTCGTTGCGGGCGGGAGGGAGATGACCCCCGCACAGCTGCTCGAGCGGCTGGGGTTCAATAGCTCGCAGCTCTCCAGCCCGGTCGGCAGGCTCTCGGGCGGGCAGAAGCGCCGCCTTCAGCTTCTGCTGATCCTGCTCGACGAGCCGAACGTCCTCGTGCTGGATGAGCCCTCCAACGATCTGGATACGGAGATGCTGGCCGCCATGGAGGACCTTCTGGACTCCTGGCCGGGGACCCTGCTGGTGGTTTCCCACGACCGCTACCTCATGGAGCGGGTGACCGACCAGCAGTACGCACTCATCGACGGACGGCTGCGCCACATGCCGGGCGGAGTCGATCAGTATCTGGCGTTGCGCCTCCACGCCGCTCGGGCGGCTCCTCCCAGCTCCAAGCTCCCGACGCCCCGGAAGCTGGACGTCCAGGCGGCCCGGGAGGCGAAGAAGGAGATTGCATCGATCGAGCGCAAGCTCGCCAAGGTCACGATTCTCTTCGAGGAGGTAAACGAAAGAATCGCAGCCCACGATCAGAGTGACTACAAAGGGCTCCAGACCCATGTCGATGAGCTCAAAGGGCTGCAATCCAAGCTCGCAGACCTGGAGACCCGGTGGCTGGAGCTGTCGGAGCAGCTCGAAACGGTGAGGTAAAACTTGAAGAAGCCGGGGAGGTTTCGGGAGCACTACTACCGGATTGAGGGCCGGGGGACCGCCGCCCACCCGCTCGTCCCGGAAGGTATCACCGAGCTGCGCATCCACGGTGTGAGCGGTGCGCCGCCCGAGGATCTGGTCAACGACCCTCATCCTCTGTTCGTATCCGGCGACGACAAGGCCGGTTTCTATCGCCGGCTGGAGCCTCCCGAGATCGGTCCGGACCGGACGGTCGAGGCCTACTCCTGGTCCGCCTTCAACAGCCGCTCCCGCTCCCGGGCCTTCTGGCTGCTGCTCTTCCCCTTTGCGATGGTGAACCACGCCGGCTGGGCTGCTGGTGGGCCCGAAACGTGACGGAACCTTTGAGCGAGGCCTAATCCGAGTGCTCGGCCTGATCCTGACGGTTCACTACGCCCTCTGGGGGATGGTGATCTTCGTGGACCTCCTCGCCTACCAGTGCGGCCGTTCCGAGATCTGCAGGGGCCGTTACCTTTTGGGCTGGTTCAACTCGATCAGGGATTTCGTCGGCCCCAGCGTCATCCGGCAAGTGGTGGTGTTCTCAGCCCTCCCGGTCCTGGTCATCCTGCTCCTGTTGTGGACCGGCCGCGCCGATCCGAGCAACTACGAGAGGTGGGAGGAGCAGAGGCGGGGCCAGCGGCCCTCGGAAGGCGACGGCCCCCCTGCGGGCGGCCCGGATCTCGTCGACAGGACCCCTCTGCGGGACCCCCGGTTCTGGCAGGCACCCGACTCCACCCGGCTGCTCGCCCAGTCGCATGGCATAGCTGCTCTGTCCGTGGTAGCCGCCACTCTGGCGGGAATTGTGGACTCTCTATCCGGCGGTGGGATGAGTGGATTACGCAGTCTCGAGCTCGGGTTGTGGGCCCTCACCGGCGTCGCGGTTCTGCTCGCCCTGGCGGCAGGTCGGGCCGGTCACGGACCCCAGGGGACAGGTCTGTGGCGGCGAGCGATTCAGGCCACCGGTCTGGCGACCTGGCTGGCGATCGGAATTCTCGTCTGGCTTGCCTGGGACGCCCCGGTTCGGGAAGGCTCGTTGCCGGCAACGCTCGACGTCCTGCGGAACTCATTCGATGCCGTCCTCGTCGCCGAGTTCGGGTTGCTGATGCTGTACTTCGTCCGCGACCAGATCCGCATGTTCGTCGCCATCCCGCTGATCGGGTCGGCACTGTTCTGGGCTCTAAACCGGCCGGAGCGATCCCCCGTCGAGGTCTTCGAGGCGCTGCCCGGACGGCTCTGGCACCACTGGCTGGCGATCGGACTGCTGCTGGCGCTGGCCGGTCCGGCGGTGTATGCGGTCCGGAACCGGCTTACACGGTCCGCATTGAAGGAGGACGGCAGGCTGGAGCCCGACGATCCCGAAAGACACCTCAGCAACCAGTTCTGGATCTCGTTCGGTCTCGCTCCCGTTTTCCTTGCGACCGTGCTCGGCGTCCGGGCCGCTCCCAGTGCGGCCGGCCGGGTGTGGGCCGGGCTGCTGGGTGCCGGCATCTGCGTCCTCTACCTCATGGTCACGGCCCGGATTCAGATCCGTCGCGCTCACGACTACGCACCCCGGTGGAAGCTCAGGGTGGGGGGCCCGGGGACGCTGGCGGCAGTCGGGGCAACCGCCCTCACCCTGGTCTCGGCTGCGGTGATCGTGTTTTCGGCCCAGCGGCTGGGCAGCGCGGTGCCGGTCGGCCGCCAAGCCGGATCGGAGTCCGCGGGAATGAATGCTGCCGGCGAGGCAGATCCCGGGGAGGCGCCCATCGGCTACTACGACGAGCTGGGTTGGATCGCCGCCGCGGGTCTGGGCTCCCTGATGGTCTTCGCCCTCGCCCTGCAGACCCGCATCGCCGGGTTGTGGCGGTTTCGATTCAAACACGAGGTTCCCAAAATTCGGGCCGAGCTGGAGGGACCGGACGACCTTCCCGCGCGCCACCGGAAAGGGCTTCCGAAGAGGGTGGCCCAGGCCCGGACGTACTCGTGCCTGCTGGACGATCTCGACTGGATGGTGACCGTGGGGATTGTCGCCTTCATGGCCTGCTCGCTTTCGGTGATCGCCGGGCAGTACCTCGGGCGATCGGCGGAGGGGCTCGACAGGCTGGTCGGGTTCGCATCCTGGCTGCTCGTGAGCATCGCCTTCCTGGTGATCTGGGTGGTGAGGGGGGCACAGAAGGACAGCGGGCTCCGGCGAGCCATCGGCACGCTGTGGGAGGTGACGGGCTTCTTCCCTCGCCGGTTCCACCCGCTGGCGCCGCCCAGCTACGGCGAGCGGGCGGTGCCCGAGCTCCGCAGCCGCCTGCTGCTGCTGACGGAGGGCTCCCGCGAGGTGCTGTTGCTGGCGCACTCGCAGGGGACCTTGCTGTGCAACGCCGTTCTGCAGAGCCTCCTCGGCGAACCAACCCGGGAGCGCCTGAGCCGTATTCGATTCATCACCTACGGCTGCATGCTCCAGCGTTCGTACGGGCGTTCCTTCCCCCATCTGGTGCGGACGGCGGACCTCATCGAGCTCAAAGCGGTGCTCGAGGGGGCCGAACATTCATCGATCACGGACTTCGCCGAGCCGGTTCGCACCGACCGTGAGGAAGAGTCCCTGCCGGGGTGGATGAACTTCGGGCGAAACACGGACTTCCTCGGAGGCCGGATGTTCGTGGTGCCCCACCGTCCTCCCGGCTGCAAGCCCGAGGACGACCGGGTGGACGATGTCCTGTTCGACGACCCGCCGGTGCTGCAGGATCTCCCAGCCCCGGGCGGCGAGCCCTTCTTATGGGGGCACAGCTTCAACTACCTCGACGCCAGGGAGGATCCGAGGTTCCTCGAGCATGTCGAGAGAGTCCTGGGAGCTATGGCCGCAACCAGAACTCGAAGGCGATAAACAAGCTGCTCCGGAGGTCCGGTCGCAGCTCCGGCGGAGGCCCGGTGATCATCCTCCCGTCCGGATGCACGAACTGGAGGCAGTCGTCGGGATGCCCCCGGATCTCCCACCCACCCTCATGGACCAGCCGGTGATGGTAGCTGCAGAGCAGCGAAAGATTGTCCTTGTCGGTCGGGCCCCCATCCCCCCAGTGTTTGAGGTGGTGGCAGTGCACCCAACGAGTCCTGTTACAGCCGGGGAAACGGCAGGTGACGTCCCGCCGCCGCACCTGGCGCACCAACCAGCCGGGAACCTGGCGGGTCTTGCGCCCCACACCCAACGGCTGGCGGTCCGGTCCCTCGACCACCAGCTCGGTCCAGGAGTCGCAGCAGATCCGCCGGGCGGTGGCGACCGAGATCGGACCCGCCCCCTCGATCTCGGAGTTGCCCGGTTCACCCTTGAGAACCTGAGCGTCGAGA
>JBBDRH010000123.1:0-1517 GCA_040905645.1 Actinomycetota bacterium | reverse complement strand
TCGAGTTCGGGCTGAAGCTCAAGGAATGGGGCTCCAACAACCAGGAGAACCAGCTCGTCGAGGTCAGGAGGCACCAGGCGCTGGAGTTCGCCACCATGTTCCGGGTGCCGCCCCACAAGATCGGCATCATGGATAGGGCGACGTTCTCCAACATCGAGCACCAGGCGATCGAGTACGTCACCGAGGCGCGCATCAAGACCCTTGATGGCCGCATCAGGACTGCCGAGCGTCAGCAGTCCCTCAGGGCAGCCACCGCGATCCCAGCTCCATCCGCCGGCACGCCGGCCGATCCGGAGGATCCCGAGGACGTAAGGGTGCGAGTTCACGCCGAGCCGCGCGAGCGGCCGGAGCCCGGCATCCGGTTTGCCCAGATCACCCGAGCCCTCATCGTAGGCCGGGGCAATCCGGAGTCCGCCGCAGCCTTCGCCATGCAGACCTGGGGCGAGCGCCACGAGATCACCGCAGCGCTGCAGCAGAACGACTTCGAGTCGGGCGGCGCCCTGGTGCCGGAGCGGTTCACCGCCGAACTGATCGATCTGCTTGAGCCCCGGACCGTCATTCGCCGCAATACCATGACGGTCCCGCTGATTGGCGGCACCGACAATATGCCGACGATCGAGGAGGGCATCTTCCAGCCGCACAGCAGCCGAGGAGATCTGAAGCTCTGTCGTTTCGCCGACGCGAACCGTGACCAGGGCATCGCACGAGCCACCAGTGACCGCAACGATCTCATTCGGCAACTCAATCGGTTCCGAAGTCAGCATAAAGTCGATGTCGAGCACCTCTAGCGCCGAGGTGAGACAGCGCAGGTTGGCATTGGCGCCCTGCGGCCCTACAACACTGAGGGGCGGCTCTTTCTCAAGCGCTGCTAGCGACAGCACGGGCATCACCGCGTTCAGTCGTGCTTCGAGATCATCCCCACGGATGGCGTAAAGATCCACGGACGCGAACGCTTCAGCGGTCAGTTGGTCACCAGCACCGGATGGGCTCGCAGCCTTCTTGGTGCCAGTGAGGACATCGAAGCCGCCACCTGGCTTCCCCGCCAGGTCCGCCGCGAAGTGAAGAGCCGCTTCTGGGTTGGAAAACGAGGCACTTGTACAGACGATTTGTAACTGCTCCAAGGGCAGCCTCAGGCGGCTTCTGAGCCGGCGGATCAGCATCGCCACCTCGGTTCCTTGTGCCCCTCGATAGAGGTGGGCCTCGTCCAAAACCAGGACAAGTCGCTGGTCTGGGTTGGCCTCGTAGTATTCCGCCGTGCTGCGGAATATCCCACGCTCGATGGGGCGCAACAACATGTACTCGAGCATCGAGTAGTTCGTCACGAGCAGGTCTGGCACCCCTTCCTGCGCCTCATGGCGAAGAAATAACTCCGGATCCTCGCGGCGCTCACCCTCGCTCCTTCGCGCGCGACAAGACGGTCTATGACCCCTGGCACTACGTGCCGGTGCTGGCCAGGAAGCCTGGCGCCCTGCGCAACGGGGCGCCGTTCAAGGACTGGGTGCTGCCGGCGTCGCTCG
>JBBDRH010000122.1:7028-9175 GCA_040905645.1 Actinomycetota bacterium | reverse complement strand
TGCGATGTATCTGCGGCCGGACTTTTTCGACATGGACCACAAGGCCCGAAATTTTGCCTACTATGAGCAGATCACGGTGAGGGACTCATCGCTGTCCGCGGCGATCCAGTCGGTGCTGGCGGCGGAGGTGGGGCATTTGGAGCTCGCCTACGACTACCTCTGGGAGACGGCGCTCGTAGATCTGGCCGACCTTCAAGGAAATTCCGCCGACGGCATGCATCTTGCTGCGCAGGCCGGCGTGTGGACAGCGCTGGTAGCCGGGTTTGGGGGAATGAGAGTGGCGGACGGTAGGGTTTGCTTCGCGCCGCGCCTTCCGGAAGCGCTGACCCGCCTTGCGTTCAGCCTCTGCTACCGGGATAGGCGAATCTATGTGAACATCGAAGGTCCCGTCGCGAGCTACGCCCTCAAGAGAGGGAAGCCGATCGCCGCCTGGCATCACGGCCAACCCTTCACTCTGGGCGAGGGTGATCCGGTCGAGCTGGTGATACCGCCTCTGTTTGCCGGTGACACACCACGCCAGCCCCGTGGTCGGGAGCCGGCCCGCCACCCATCTGAGGGGAACGCGCACAAGAAGGCATAGAACGCGCACAAAAGGCGATAGAACGCGCACAAGAAGGCATAGGACAACTCCCTTGTTGCAGTAAAGATTGTTGTAATGTCCATGCACAATGCGAATAGAATGCCATTCAGTTTGTTTACGGTTCTTAAAAAATAACTAAGTGAAGCTGCCGGGAGCTGGCCCCAATTGGTTGGAATCAAGCAAGGGCTCGACAGTCTAGGGAACTGGCTTAACAACAGTTCGCCTGGAAGGCATCAAGTCGGCGGCAACCGGCCCAGCCCAGAGGAGCCGAGAGGGCGCCGCCGCATCGTATTGATAGCCGTATTCGCCCTCCTCGCAGCCACGCTCCTCCCGATCTCCACGGCGCAAGCCGCCATCACTCTCAGCGCCGGACCGAACTTCATACCCAGCACCGTGACCGTGGGACAGACGGGGCAGCCCGGCAACTTTGAGGTCATTTACGGTGGGCAGCCGGAAATCGACCCCATAACGGGCTTGCCTATCCCCCTCACACCACTGACATTGTCGGAGATGAGCATGATCCCTTCATGCTCTAACTCCGTTCCGAAATGTATCGGCGGAATCATCGATCCCGGTACCTTCACGCCCAGCGCCACCGGAACCGGCGACGTCGGCACCGCGTGCGCGGGCGTGGTGTTTACGATCTCCGTAGCCGGGGGCGAGTGGACTTTCAACCCCCCTGCTCCGGTGGTTCTTCAGCCCCCGGACGTCATCCCGAACAACGGTCTGGACACCTGTCGGATCCTCTATACCTTCTCGGTCAACAAGGTTCCGAACCATGACGCCTCGGCTGCCGCCGGAATCCAGACCAGGCAGGTCGGCTTCGCGGCTGGCGATGACACAACCGGGCAGTCAGCCACCGGAACCGGTACGGACACCACCACGGTTGCTCAGGCGCAGCCGGGCATTACTACCAACCTTGCGCAACCGCCGCCCACTCTGGGGGGCACCTCCACCGACACGGCCACGCTGACACCGCCGGCAGGTACATTCCCGGTTGCGCCCACAGGGACCATCACCTTCAACCTTTACGGGCCCAATAACGCCACCTGCACGGGGACACCCCACTCGTCCAGCACAGTGCCGGTAAACCATTTCGGTCCGCCGCCCACCAACTCCTTGAGCTCCAACCCCATCATCGCAGTCGGAACTTATCGCTGGGTGGCGAGCTACTCGGGTGACTCCAACTACGGCGCCGCCGGTCCCACCGCATGCGGCGAAGTGGCTGAAACCTTCGTGGTAGGCATGCCTACTCCATCGATTTCCACCACCGCCTCGACGCCTCCTCCCGGCCTGGGGGGAACCTCCACGGACTCGGCAACCCTGACCGCGCCGCCCGGTCTCCCCGGGGGTGCACCTGCTCCCAGCGGCACGATCACCTTCAACCTTTACGGACCCAACAACGCCACCTGCACCGGAACGCCCCACTCCACCAGCACGGTACCGGTGACTCACTTCGGTGCGCCGGTCTACACCTCGGCGCCCTCCAACACAATCGTGGCCGCAGGCACCTATCGCTGGGTGGCGAGCTACTCGGGTGACTCCAACTACGGCGCCGCCGGTCCCA
>JBBDRH010000122.1:0-6928 GCA_040905645.1 Actinomycetota bacterium | reverse complement strand
TGACTCACTTCGGTGCGCCGGTCTACACCTCGGCGCCCTCCAACACAATCGTGGCGGCGGGATCCTATCGCTGGGTGGCCACCTACTCGGGCGACTCGAACTACGGCGCCGCCGGTCCCACCGCGTGTGGAGAGCCGGCCGAAACGTTCTCGGTGGGCACGCCCTCTCCGACGATTGCTACCACTGCCACGCAGCCGTCAGGCCTTGGTGGCACGTCTACCGACTCTGCAACTCTGACCGCGCCGCCGGGTCTTCCCGGGGATGCACCTGCTCCGACCGGCACGATCACCTTCAACCTCTACGGACCCAACAACGCGACCTGCACGGGCGCCGTCCACTCCACCAGCACGGTACCGGTGACTCACTTCGGTGCGCCGGTCTACACGTCCGCGCCCTCCAACACAATCAGCGCGGTGGGAGAGTACCGCTGGGTGGCGAGCTATTCGGGCGACGCCAACTACGGCGCCGCCGGTCCGACCGCGTGCGGAGACCCGGCTGAGACGTTCACATTGCAGCAAGTGGAGTTGGCAACGCCCAACATTGTTACCAACGTCTCTTCCGCCACCGTCAACCTGAACCAGCCATTCTTCGACACGGCCACGCTGTCAGGTGGGGACAACCCCACCGGGACCATCAGATTCAGGCTCTTCGGCCCCAACAACCCGACCTGTACCGGGCAGCCTGTGGCCACCAGCGTCGCCACCGTCACGGGGAACGGAACCTATCAGTCGGCTTCCTTCACCCCCACCGCGCCCGGAAACTATCAGTTCATTGCCGACTACTCCGGAGACGCAAACAACATTGCAGTCACAACGGCTTGCGGTGACCCACTCGAACAAACTGTCGTTCGGGGGCTCCCCTTGATCCAGGTGGTCAAGACCGTCGACCCGGCGACCATGCACGTGCCCGGCGGAGACTTCACCTTCACCGTGGTGGTCACCAACACCGGTCCGGTGCCGCTGGTGATCACCTCGCTGGTCGACGACGTCTACGGCAACCTCGCCACCCGGCCCGAGCCGAACAGCTGCGACGAGCTCATCGGCGATACCCTGCAGCCCGGGCAGAGCACCGCTCCATGCACCTTCGTCGGGGCGTTCTTCGGCGACGCCGGCGACAGCCAGACCGACGTGGTGACCGTGATTGGAGTGGACAGCTCGGGCAACCAGGTCACCGATGACGACGATGCAGTCGTGACCCTGTTCGGTGGGCCTCCATCCATCCGGGTGATAAAGACGGTCGACCCTGCCAGCCGGCCGGTGCCGGGAGGAGACTTCACCTTCACCTTGGTGGTGACCAACACCAGCGACGTGCCGCTGACCATCACCTCGCTTACCGACGACGTCTACGGCGACCTCGGCGACCCGGCGCGGCCCAACAACAACTGTGACGAGCTCATCGGAGACGTGCTGCAACCCGGGCAGAGCACCGCTCCGTGCACCTTCGTCGGGGCGTTCACCGGCGACGCCGGCGACAGCCAGACCGACGTCGTGACTGTGGTGGGCAGGGACGACTCGGGTAACACGGTCACCGATGACGACGATGCAGTAGTGACGTTGTTCGGGCTCCCCGCCATCCAGGTGGTCAAGACCGTTACCCCCGCCAGCCGTGAGGTGCCGGGGGGAGACTTCACGTTCACGGTGGTGGTGACCAACATCGGCCCGGTGCCTCTCACCATTACGGAGCTTGACGACGACGTTTACGGCAACCTGGCCACCCGGAGCGAGCCGAACAGCTGCGACGAGCTCATCGGCGACGTGCTGCAACCCGGGCAGAGCACCGCTCCGTGCACCTTCGTCGGGGAGTTCACCGGCGACGCCGGCGACAGCCAGACCGACGTGGTGACCGTGGTGGGCGTGGACAACGCGGGCAACGAGGCAACCGATAACGACGATGCAGTCGTGACTTTGTTCGCTTCCACGGCTCAGCCGGCGATCAGGGTGGAGAAGGACGCCAGCCCCGCCTCGCGACCCGCGCCGGGGGGTACCTTCACCTTCACGGTGCGAGTCTCCAACGTCGGCCCGGTGGATCTGACCATCGAATCGCTGACCGACAACATCCACGGCGACCTCGAGGACCTTCCCGCCCCGGATGGCGGTCGCAGGTGCAGCACCCTGATCGGGTTGGAGCTCGAGCCGGGCGAGACCTCCCCCGCTTGCCAGTTCACCGCCAGCTTTACCGGCAACGCCGGGGCTTCCCAGACCGACATCGTGACCGTCATAGGACGAGATGATGAAGATCGCACGGTGACCGACACCGACGACGCGGTCGTGAGGATCACGGGAGTCGATACGCCGGTCACGCAGATCTTCTTAATCCCCACACCCGTCCCCAACCCCGGACCTGCGCTCATCGTCAACAACAACAACAGCTCCAGCTCGAGCTCGAGTGCTGCCGCCAGCGCGGCGGGACCCACTCTTGCCGCCCCTATCGTTCCTGCTCCTGCTCCTGCTGCACCCGTGCCTCCCCCGAAGGTCTCCCCACCGAGCACCCCTCCGAGGACACTCACCAGGACCGGTTTCGACAGCCTCGGATTGGCAGGGTTGGCGGCGCTGTTGATAGTTCTCGGCTTCATGATGCTGCATCGCTCCGCCGCCGTAGCCCCCGCAGCGGCGAGTCACGGCAAGACGCGGCGTCCGGGCAATCACGCTCGCGCCGGGTACGGCATGAACGGCCGCAGACGGTCCCGCCGGCGCAGCCGGATTTCGGGAAGGCGTCGTCGGCGCCGGTAGGGCTCTTCGGTTCATCCTGGCGCTGCTGATGGTCGGCGCGTCGGCGTGCCGCGGGCAAACCGTCCCACCGGCTGCACCCTTCTCGCTGATGCCGTACTGCAACCGGGCGATTGAGATAGGCAGCGTCTTGCCTCCCTCATTCGGAGATAAGACCCCACCAGAGGAACGAGCCGACATGACCTCACTGGTCGCCGGTCGCCTCGTACTGCTTTACGAGGAGCAGGCGCGGTCTGCGCCCAGGGCGCTTCGCCAAGACATCGAAGCGGTGACGGAGCTCTACCGCGAGGTGGTTCGCACGGGCGATGATGCTCTGCTCTCAGGGGCGGAGCTGGGCAAATACCTCAACCGCCTGCACAGCTTCGACGTCTCCAAATGCGACTTCGAGAGTGTACCGGTGGAGGCGGTTGAGTACTCCTACGAGGGAGTCCCTGAAGAGGTAAGGGCCGGTGTCTTGAGCTTTGAGCTCTCCAACAACGGCAAGGAGAATCACGAGCTGGCCTTGTTCAGAAAAAACGATGGGGTGAAAGAACCTCTGGACACCCTGTTGAAGCTTGCCGGGGCCGAATTCGATGAGAGGATGACACTCGTCGGTGTTGCACGGACGCCGCCGGGGAACCGTGCTTTTTCAGTCAGCAGGGTGTCGGCGGGGGAGTATGCGGTGGTCTGCTTCCAGCCAACGGCCACCTCGGGAGGGCCGCCTCACCACACCAAAGGCATGTTCGAAGAGTTCAAGGTGGTGTAGAGAGACCCGTGCCGATGATCTGCCCAGACGGCCATTTGTATCCACCCCTTTATTCCGCTTGCGTACCGGTATAGTCTGCTCCAGAACTGCGCCGCCTCTTATGATTCGCAGGCAGTTCAAATTTGCCAATTGAGAAATAAGGGGGGACCTTTTCGATGCGCTTCTGGCTCTCGACGGTCTTGGTCGCGGCGCTTCTATTTGCCTTCACGGGAGTAGGAGCAGCGCAGAGCTCGCCGGCGATAACTATCAACGACGTCAGTGCGGACGAAGGTGACAGGGGGACCAACAACGCCAGGTTCACGGTTTCCCTGTCCAACTCATCCAACCAGACTGTTACCGTTCAATTTTCAACCGCCAACGACACTGCCACCGCGGGACAGGACTACACCTCCCAGACGAGCAGGACATTGACCTTCGATCCGAGGGACACCACCGAATCGTTCACCATCGAGATCCTGGGCGACACCGTCGACGAAGCCAACGAGAGGTTCTTCGTCAACCTCACCAACCCAACCAACGCTACTATCTCCGACGGCCAGGGAGTAGGGACCATCACGGACGACGACGATCCCGCGGCGAGCCCTTCCCCCACGCCGAGCCCATCCCCAACTCCCAGCCCGACATCCTCGCCGAGTCCCGCGGCCTCTCCGACTCTGTCGCCAAGTGTTTCGCCCACCGTCGTTCCGTCGCCTGCGGCGACTCCGCCGGCCGGTCCGGGCATGGCAGACACCGGAGGCAGCGGTCCGACCGCGGCAGGTGCACTGGCTGCGCTGATGCTGGTGGTCGGGTGGATGTTGAGGCGTTCCTTCGGAGACGAAACCTAGAGAGCTCCCGCCGGCGCTTCATCCAGGGTCTTCCCCGTGCCGGGAGGTCGTAGTCGGCGCACGGAGCAGGGCCGAGGGGCGATCATCCCGCACAGCACGATCGGCGACGCCCGGCGGCTTGCCAAGACCGAGAATTCCCCTGAGTATTGAGCCGTGACGTCAGCCGAGCCGGTTCCCGATCTGAAGAAGGATGCTCCCGACCAGAGGAATGGTCTGTCTCCCGACGACCTCAAGCGCTTCGAGGAGGAAGCTCTTCCACTGGCCAACACCCTTTACGGAGGCGCCCTGCGGCTGACTCGGAACCCGGCGGACGCGGCCGACCTGGTTCAGGAAACCTACCTGCGTGCCTTCCGGTCCTGGAAGCAGTTCCAGCCGGGCACCAACCTGAAGGCGTGGATGTACCGGATCCTCACCAACCTCTACATCACCACCTACCGGGCGCGCAAACGGCAGCCCCAGATGGTGTCCGCCACCGACAGCGACGACTTCGACCTGTACCAAAACCTCGTCGAGCATGGTGCGGGGGCTGCTCAGTCCGCGGAGAACATTGTCCTGGACTCGCTGGGGGACGATGACGTCAAAAAGGCGCTTGCCGACCTTCCCGATGACTTCAGAATGGTGGTCTCCCTCGCCGATGTCGATGGGTTTTCGTACAAGGAGATGGCAGATATACTCGGCATTCCGATCGGCACTGTAATGTCCCGGCTCCATCGTGGAAGAAAAGCTCTCCAAAAGTCGTTGTGGGGCTTAGCGGAGGACAGGGGACTGGTCAGCAGCCAGGGAGGCGCATCACAGTGAATGATCCCGATTGTGTGAAGCTCGTAGGGCAGTTGTACGAGCTGCTGGACGGCGAGATCGGCCAGCGCCAGGTTGAGTTTCTCCAGACCCATCTCGAGGAGTGCGGTGACTGTCTGATGCGCCTGGGGGTGGAGGCCCACTTCACCCGCTTGGTCCGCGAGAGGTGCTCCGGGGGCGATTGCCCCGATGAGGTGGTGCTGCGGATCAAACGGTCTCTTCACGCCGAGATCATTCACCTGAGCTGAGCGGCTGCGCCCCACACCAAATCGCAGCTGTACCGAGGTTGACGCCGCTCAGGACTCCTGTCCTGCCTCGCTGACGTCGTAGCCTCCGACCGCCTGCAGACGGGCGTGAAAGGGCTCGGAGCGGATCAGCTCCAGAAACGCCTGGGCGCCGGGCAGGTCCGCCCACTCCTCGGCCACCCGCAATTGCGAGACGTGCTCTTCCAGCTCCAGGAAGTCCAATCCAAATGCCCGTGCGGCGGCCTCCATCGTCAGAGCGACCTGCACCGCCCCGTAACTCACGCGCCGGGCGGCATCGAGATGGCTGGAGACCGACGGACCCTTGATCCGCGCTGCTCCGCCCATCTCGCTCAGCCGTCGCTCCAAAGCCTGGTGAACCTCGGCGTCGGGGTCCCGCCGGGTGGTGGTCAACCCTCCCCGTGCCAGCTTCTCCAGGTCGATCCGCATTCCGGGCAGGCAGGCGAGCCCGACTCGCCACCGAGCCAGGGTGAAACGCCGAACCGGCCTGGTTCCCTCCCGAAGCTGGCCGGGGCGTCCGTGAACCAGTGCCCCGTGAATCCTGCCCTCGTCGAGGGCTTTGATCGCCTTGCCCGAGGTAGCAGCTATGCCCACCACTCGCTGGGGCCCCTGATTCGGTAGCAAGGATGCCGCCAGCCCGAGCGCCGGATCGCATCCGGCTAGGGCTATCCCCGACGGGTCGCTGTCCTCGAAGAGACTGATCTGACCATCCCGGTAGAGACCGTCGGCCCGTCCCCAGGCCTGGCCCGCCTCGGCGAGTTGATGGTAGGCGACTGAATCTCCGATCCTGACGGTCACGACTCCCACCGCATGGGTCGGTTCCTCTCCCAGCACAGGCACATAGTTGGTGACTCCGCCGGATTCTCCGAAGATCTCCTCGACACTGGACCCCAGGACCTGAGCGATGGCCATTGCCGCCTTCACGCTCGGCACATGACGGCCGGTTTCGAGCGCGCTCACGAGCTGCCGGGAGAGCTTGGAGGCTCTCGAAAGCTCGAGCTGGCTGAGCCCAAGCTGCCTGCGCCTCTCGGCGACTTTGTTGTCCATGGCTAATATCCTAGCTCGTGCGGCCAGGATATTGGATTAGCCTCTTGTGGCACCAGGCGGGATAGACCTGAATTTCGGTTGCATTGATCGACCGCGCTCACTAGGCGGGGTAGACGTGAATTTCGGTTGCTTTGATCGACAGCCAGATCTGATCGGCTGCGGCCAGCTTCATGTCGGTGGCCGAGTGAGCGGTCACCTCCGCAACCATCGGTATCTGTCCTTCAACCGAGACCCGCACCCGGTCGCCCTCCAGGTCCAGTAAGGAGATCCTGCCCTCCCAGACATTTCGGGCGGAGCTTTCGGGCCTGGTTCGATGGAGCGCGACCGCTCTAGGGTGGATCGCGGCAAACACCTCTCCCTCGATGGTTGACGGTACCAGCAGACGGCCCCCACCCTCCACTGCGATGGTATCCCCGGATGCCCGGCCGCGAATCAGGTTGAGCCCCACCAGCTCGGCAACGTACTCAGAACGGCGGTGCCGCGCCACCTCTGCCGAGCTGCCCTCCTGAACCACGCGGCCTGTCTCCA
>JBBDRH010000121.1:0-9219 GCA_040905645.1 Actinomycetota bacterium | reverse complement strand
ACAGAAGGCTTCCCACCGGGAGCAGCACCGTAAGGGAGGTGCTGAACGACCTCATCAGCACCTGGTTGGTTGACTCGTTGACGATCTCGGAGAATCCTCTCTTGGAGTTCGCCGGGGACGCCTCGTTCTCCTGAATCTTGTCGAACACCACGATCGTGTCGTAAAGGGAGAACCCAAGGATGGTCAGGGTGGCGATCACGGTTGCCGGAGAAACCTCAAAGCCCACGATCGCGTAGACCCCTGCGGTGATTGTCAGGTCGTGCAGAAGGGCAACGATTCCGGCTGCAGCCATCTTCGGTTCCAGCCGCCATGACATATACAAGATCGTGAGGATCAGGAATACGAACAGTCCCCTCAGAGCCTTGGTCGTGATGCTGGCGCCCCACTTTTCTCCGACGGACTCAACACTGACCTCGGCAGGGCTCGCCCCGGTCACCGCTTGGAGCGCCTGGATGACCTCCACACGCCCCTGCTCCGACAATGCCGTGCCGGTCTGCACCTGAACCTGCACCCGCCCTGTGGTTCGATCCTCGATGATCTGAACGACCGGGTTGTCCAACCCGGCGTCCTCCAGGACGTTCTGGACCTCGGTGACCTCCGGGCGCGACGCGGCGGGAGCACGGAGGACGGTGCCTCCCTCGAAGTCGATGCCGTAGCTCAGCCCCCGCAAGCTCGGAATCAGCGCAATCAGGGACACCACCACCAGCGTCCCCGAAATCATGAACCACATCCTGCGCCGGCCGACGAAGTCCACACTGAACTCGCTGCGGTAGAACTTGCGCAGGAAGGTGCCTTCCTTCACCCCTCCTTCGAGGGCCCGGCGCATGCCCATGACCCGGTTCTCGGCAAAGAAGTGGTTCTGCGCGAGGAGAGAGGCGAGCGGCCACGTGAGGAAATAGGTCATCGCCAGGTCTATGGCCGTGGCGACACCCAGAGCAAGGGCGAATCCACGCACGGGCCCCACCGCGAGGAAGTAGAGCACCAGGGCAGCCATGATGGTGACGGTGTTCGCCGAGAGCATCGTGCGCCACGCGTGCTTGAACCCCTTGTCGATGGAGGCGCGGAGGGATCGGCCCTGATGGATCTCCTCCTTGACGCGTTCGAAGAACACGATGTACGAGTCCGCGGCTATGCCTACCGACACGATCAGGCCGGCGATACCCGCCAGAGTGAGGTTCCACCCGATCAGCTCTCCGAACAGCACGATCAACCCGTAGTTGATGGCGGCGAAGACCGCCAGGCCGAACCAGATCTGCAACCCGAGCGACCGGTAGTAGACGAGGACGTAGATCATCACGAGGAACAGACCGAATGCGCCTGCCAGCAGTCCGGCCCGCAGCGAGTCGTTGCCGAGGGTGGGGCTCACGGTACGAACCTCGGATTGGGTGAGCTTCACCGGAAGGGCGCCGGCGGTGAGCACCAGAGCAAGGTCCTTCGCCTCCTGCTCGCCGAAGTTGCCGGTGATCCGTGCGCTCCCGCCCGAGATGCCCTCGTTGCAGACGATCGTGTCGGCCATGGGCGGCGATGACTCCACCCGGCCGTCGAGCACAATTGCCATCTGCCTCCCGAAGCCCTGCTCGCAGGCCAGCTTGCCGGTGAACTCCACGAGCCTGTCCGCGGTCTCGCGGATGAAGTCGACCACGACGTCCCAGGCGCCGGTTTCCGGGTCTATACGGGCCACCCCCTTGCTCACCTGCTCACCGGTCAGCTCCGCTATTCCCAGCTGGTACTTGAGGCCCTCCTCGTCCACCAGCACCACCGGCTGTTCGGGGTCGTCGGTGGGTGAGACCGTGGTCGTCTCGAACTCCTGCTCCGCAGGGTTGATGATCCGCTCGACCTGGCGAAACTGAAGCTGGGCGGTCTTGCCTATGAGCCTCAGAAGACGCTCCGGATCCTCCGACCCGGGGAGCTGAATGAAGATGTTGTTGCTGGACTCTCTGGAGATCTCCGGCTCGGCGACCCCTGCCTGGTCCACCCTGCCCCTCAAGATCTCGACGGCCTTGTCCAGCAGATCAGTCCGTGTGCCTTCGGGCGCCGTCAGGGTGACGGACAGGCCGCCTCTGAGGTCGAGGCCGAGCTTGGGCTTGAGGTCGAACAGAAACGTCGAGCCCAGCAGGCCTAAAGCAAGGAGCAAAACCGCCGCGACAGAAATCAGGTGGCGCCGGGACTTCTTCACTGTCGAAACCCTAACTTGGTTAGGTGGGGTCGGCCTCGGAGGGCTCCACGATCTCCGCATCGACGGCCTCCTCCGGCTCCTCCGCGAACTCTTCGATCTTGCGGCTGACCGCCTGCTTCGTGCAGCGGACCTCCACGCCCTCCGACACCTCCAGCCACACCATGTCGTCATCGACCCGGTTCACGAAGCCGTAGACCCCGCCGATGGTGACCACCTCGTCACCCGGGACCAAAGAAGAAACGAGTTTTTTGTGCTCGGCCAGGCGCTTCTTCTGGGGCCTTACGAGCATGAAGTAAAAGATGCCCATAACGACCACCAGCATCACAAGGCTACCGGGATCCATGATCTCCTCCGAAAATCGCTTCCAACTAGCCTAACTCGCGTCGGGCGGCCAGAAAGAGTTCTGGTCATAAAAGCGTAAGGTTCGGCCCCCCGTGACGCTCACCCTTTCGAGAGCTCAGCTTTTGAAGGGAGAATGGCAATCGTATGGACGACGACGCTGCCCTGGTACGTGCGGCATGCGAAGGCAGCAAACAAGCCTTTGCCGACATCTACGATCGGTACTCCGACCGTCTGTTCGGCTTCCTGTGCTCGGTCATGCGCAATCGAGAGGATGCCGCCGACGCGCTCCAGGACACCTTCGTCGCCGCCGCTTCGCGCCTGCACCAGCTCCGTGACCCCACCAAGCTGCGGCCCTGGCTCTTCGCCATCGCCCGCCACACCGCGCTCCGGAGTCTCGGCCGGTCGTCCCGCCAAGAGCCAATTGAGGAGCTGGAGGTGACCGACACCGCCGCCGGTCCGGCCGAGCTTGCCAAACAGGCGGAGCTGGCGGAGCTCATCGAAGCCGTGGCGGAGGGTCTCAACCCCCGCGACCGGGTGGTCCTGGGTCTGCACCTGCGCGAGGGGCTGGAGGGGCAGGAGCTCGGGGCGGCGATCGGTGTGAGCGCCGGGCACGCCGACGTTCTCATGAGCCGCCTGAAAGACCAGGTGGAGCGCTCGCTGGGGGCCCTGCTCGTGGCCCGGATGGGCCGCAAGGACTGCAAGAAGCTCCAATCGGTGTTGAGCGACTGGGACGGCCGCTTTACGGCCACCTGGCGCAAGCGGGTGGCTCGCCACGTCGATCAATGTTCGGTGTGCGGCGAGCTGCGCAAACGGGCGGTCAGCCCGGTGTCCCTGCTCTCGGCTCTTCCGGTGATCAAGGCGCCGGCCGCGCTGCGCACCAGGGTCCTGGAGGAGGTTCAGCTCGTCGGCTACGGACGTGGGCTCGACATCGCCGCCGTGGATGGAGAACCTGTCTGGCCCAAGGATGGCTTCCCACCGCCGATGATTGGATCGAGAAAAAAGAAGGGGGTTGCGGCAGCGCTGGCAGTCGCGGCATGCCTGTCGATCGGACTCGCCGTGCCCATGTTCGCCGGCGGCCAGGAGCCGATAGACGCGGCCCCCAGTCCGGTGCCTCTTGCCTTTAACCAGAACGTTTTGCAGATACCGCTCGTATTCAACAAGGATGTGATGTTTGCCGCACCGCTTGGGGAGCCGAGCCAGCCCGTCGAATCATCTCCTACTCCCGCCCAGACACCGGACGGCAATCTCAAGCCTCCGAGCCCGAAGCCGAACGGGACGCCGGGGCCCTCCGCCTCCCCGGACCCTCTCGTTGTGGTCGATCCCACCGGCGAACCGTCTCCGCTACCGGCGGCGGAACGCTCCCCGCCGGCACTTCGCAGCCTTCGAGTAAGTCCCGGCCGGATCTCCGCAACCGGAGCCTGCGGCGGAGCGAACCCCTCGACCGCGCAGATCAGCATCATCTCTTCCGATCCCTCGGGAATCGATGGCGTGATGTTGAGCTACTCGGGTCCCAGGCCCGGATCCGTAAAGATGAGTGAGGCGGGCACCACCTATTTCGCTACCGTCGGTCCCTTTACGCAGGCCAGCGTCCCCCCGAGCGGCTCGGTGTCGATACCGTTCACGATCACCTCAACCGACGGAGCGGGCAACCAGGCAAGCCGGAGAGGTACGCTTGAGCTCGTGTGCGATAGAGGAGCTTCCGGTGGGTTCACGGTGATAACGCCCACGACCTCGTTGCCCCCGCGCCCCGCCGGCTGATGGGTTCCAACTGGCTTGTCGAGCCGGGCACCAAGCTCGACCTCGGCATGATCGACACGGCGGGCACCGAGGGGGCGCCGGGGCGGAAGCCGACCACCGAGGCGGCGCTCATTCCACTCCGCGAGCAGCTTTCCGGCCTTCAGGAGCGCCTCTGGGCGGAGCACCGGCGGTCGCTCCTGGTTGTTCTTCAGGCCATGGACACCGGGGGCAAGGATGGGACCATCCGCCACGTCCTCTCGGGAGTCAATCCCCAGGGCATTAGGGTGGTTTCGTTCAAGGTCCCCTCCCAGGAGGAGCTCGATCACGACTTTTTGTGGCGGATCCATCGGGCGGCGCCGGCCGCCGGCGAGATCGGCGTCTTCAACCGCTCCCATTACGAGGATGTGGGCATCGTCCGGGTGCACAACCTGGTTCCGGAGAAGGTGTGGCGGGAGCGCTACGACCTCATAAAGGCATTCGAGAAGCAGCTGGCTCACCGCGGCACCGTGGTCGTCAAGTTCTTCCTGCACATCTCCAAAGATGAGCAGCTGGAAAGGCTGAAAGCGCGTCTCGAAGACCCCGAGAAACGATGGAAGTTCAACCGGGGCGACCTGGCCGAACGGGCGGTGTGGGACCGCTACCAGGACGCCTACCAGGAAGCGATCCGGAGAACCTCCACACCCGCCGCACCCTGGTATGTCATCCCCGCCGACCACAAGTGGTACCGCAACTGGGCGGTGGCGACCGTGATTGTTGACACCTTGAAAAAGATGGACCCTCAGGTGCCTGAGCCCGAGGATCTGGAGGATGTGGAGATTGTTTAACCGGCGATGGGAGGTCGCATGGATGCACGTTCTGCCCTAGAGAGGATTTCCGAGCTTCAGATCATCGATGTGCGCGACCCTGATGAGCTCCAGGCCGGGTTCATTGAGGGAGCGATGAACATCCCCCTGCCTGAGCTGCCCGCTCGGATCGCAGAGATCAGCGCCGACCGGCCGGTCCTGGCGGTGTGCGAAACCGGGCAGCGCAGCTACGAGGCGGCCGAGTATCTCGAGGCTCAGGGCTTCAAGGCTCACAACCTGGAGGGCGGCATGTGGGGCTGGAACCTCCGAGGCCTCCCGGTGATCCAGGGCGACGGACCGGCGGGGTCCGCCGGCCGGGAGTGGAAAGTGCCAGGCAGTTAGTGTGCCGTCTCAGAAATATCCTGGTAATCGAGCGCCCAGCCGTCCCCGATTGCGGCGTTGCTCCTGCGTTGCGTGCGGCAGGCAGTATGCATCCTCGTCGCGCCTTGCACTCGGGGCGTACTGGACGCTCTCGGTACTCGTGCTATTTCTGAGACGGCACACTAGCGAGTTATGTTGCCTATTCAAATGAAGGAAATCCTGACCAGAGCCAGGGATTGTGCGACTTTCTCGGTTTGAAATTATCAACTACAAAGGGATTGGAAGGGCCGCTCTAAACGACCTAGTCGATCAGCCTGTTTTGATGATTAGCGGCAGGAATGGGACTGGGAAGAGTCTCCTCCTAGAAGCGATTGTGGCTGCATGGTCTGGAAGGTTTCAGATGCAATCGCGCCGTGGCCCTTGGGGCGATGAGATGTCCATAGATCTTTACCTCGCCTTTACCCAGGCTGAAATGTCAGCCATTGACGATTGGCATCAACGCCTAAGGGGCGACCCAGCTCCGAGACAAGACTCTTACCGAGTCATGCAGGTTGCGGATTCCGTGGGGCAATGGCGGGCCGTTCATGAGGATACGGTCATCGGCATAGCGCGAAGTCAAGCATTTCAGCGAGAGCATCCCTTTGCAATCATCGACTACCTTCCAGCAACTCGGTTAGTTCTCCACCAGCCTTCGCCAACCATCGACTTGGGGATGCTCAACATCGACCGTGTGGAGACTGACCGTTACCAAATGCTTCATCAGAGTGTCTGGGAACGAGCCCCTGTTAGTTTGCCTAATATCGCCAGTTATCTAGTCACTCTTGATTACCAGGCTTTCCTAGCCGAGCGCCAAGGCCTTGAGGTAATCAACGAGTACGAGCGGCTCGCTAAGTCATTTGCCGAAGCTACCGGCAAAGAACTCTTGCAACCTCAATATGATCCGGCCAGAGGAAGCAATATCGAAGTGAAGCTGAACGCTGGTCACCGGCACGGCCTCCAAGATTTGTCGAGCGGCGAGCAGGAGATGATGGCTCTTGTCTATTTTGTCCGTCGGCTGTCCGCCACGGGCGGCATCCTCTGCCTAGACGAGCCTGAGCAGCATCTCCATCCGACTCTACAGGCCGCTCTCTTCGAAGGAATGCGAGACATAGCTGATCGCTCCCAGGTCATAGTCGTGAGTCACTCTGTAAATCTAATTTCAGCAGCTCCGATGGAGGGATTGATCCAGTTAAGCGTGGCCGAAAGTAACGAAATTAACCAGGCCTTGCGCCTACGTGAAGAGCCGGATCGTGCTCGGTTGGTAGCAGATTTAGGCATTAGGCCCGCAGATCTCCTACAAAACGATCTAATTCTTGTTGTTGAAGGCGATAAGGATTCTCAGTTGCTGCAATCCATGTTTCCCGTCGAGTTAGGGAGATGCTATTCGTTGGTTGCGGGAAGCGCGGCGCAGGTCATTGACGCCTATGACACCCTTGACAAGACTTCAGTTGGCATTCCTTGGCTTTGCCTTCGTGACCGGGACTTATTAACCGACGAAGAAATAGCTGGTCTGAAGGCGAATCGTCCCAATCTACACGTTTGGCCATTTAGGGAGATCGAGAGCTGTTTCTTAAACGCTTCCCTGATTAAGGCTGTGCTTGCTTCGGTTGGTAAGGCAATGACTGCTGATGAACTAGAGCAAGCGTTCCTGGAAGCTTCTCTTCCACTTCAAGATGAAGTCTTGGCGCAGCTGGTTGAGGCTGAACTTTCACGCAGGTTCCCGCCCCCAAGTGCGCCGGAGCACGGAACGCGGTTTCAGAAGCTCAAGGCTCAGCATAGAGCGTACTCCGTGGTCAATCAGCAGCGAGCCGACGCGCTTGAAGACGTTTTGGAGGAAGAGCGACAGTCACTCAGTGGGCGCTGGACGCGGGACTGGTCGACACTTGCCGATCCGAAGGCCATACTCGGCGCACTGCTTCCTTTCTTTGGTGTTTTTCATACCGTGGCTGACCTGCAAAACGCCCTTGCGGCTCGATTCGTGATGATGAGTCTCTTCGACCGCGAGCGCTTGAGGAGTTTCGCCTCGAGCTGCGGACAGCTTTGACTCAGAACACATAGCCACCTTTATCGTCCTCATGCGCGGTTATTTGGACCTTGTGGGATTGTCCAGAGTAGTGGCTCTGTACTTCGGGATGTGATCGATCTCTAATACTAGGGCGGTGACCACTAACGTAAACACCGCAAGGGATAGAAGTCACCGCACTACGGCTAGCGGCCCCGGAGAAACAGGTTCAGCAGCACCGTGAGAATTATCGATATCACGATGCTGGTCCCGAGCGGGAAATAGACGCGGAAGTTGCCCTTGCCGAACCGCATGTCGCCAGGCATCGACCCAATCCCGACCTTTCCCAGGAGAAGAAAGATCCCACCCGCGACCAGGGCCAGGATGCCGATGCCCACCAGGACCTTGCCGACGCTCCAGGGTTCCACTGACGACCACTGTAGCCCTACCCAAGAGGTGATGCTTGATGCAGGGACCTTCTAGAGCAGCCGGTCTGAGCCCTCCGGCATCCCCAGGTGCTCGTAGGCGGGGGCGGTCGCCAGCCTCCCGCGGGGAGTCCTCACGATGAACCCCCTGCGCAGCAGATAGGGCTCATAGACCTCCTCCAGGGTGTTGGGCTCCTCCCCCACCGCCACGGCCAGCGTGCTCAACCCCACCGGCCTGCCACGAAAACGGCTTATCAGGGCGGTGAGAATGGCCATGTCGACCTTGTCCAAACCTTCGACGTCGATCTCAAACAGGCAGAGCGCATCTTTCGCAACACCTCTGCCGATCCGACCGTCGGCACGGACCTGGGCATAATCTCTCACCCGCCGAAGGAGCCTGTTGGCGATACGGGGCGTTCCCCTGGACCTCCCGGCGATCTCGAGCGCCGCGTCCTGGTCGATCTCAAGACCCAGGAGCCGGGCCGAGCGCTGAACTATCGTCAGCAGATCGCTGGTCTCGTAGTAGTCGAGGCGGCCTATGAAGCCGAAACGATCCCGAAGCGGCGAGGTCAGCAGACCGGTGCGGGTGGTGGCGCCGATGAGCGTGAACGGGGGAAGCTCCAGACGGATCGATCGCGCCGCCGGACCCTTGCCGATGACGAGGTCCAACCCGAAGTCCTCCATCGCCGGGTAGAGGATCTCTTCGACCACACGGGCCAGCCGGTGGATCTCATCGATGAAAAACACATCGCCTTCCTGCAGGTTGGTGAGAATCGCGGCCAGATCGCCCGCTCTTTCGAGGGCGGGGCCCGACGTGGCCTTCAGCCCCACCCCCAGCTCCGAGGCGACGATGTGCGCAAGCGTGGTCTTACCAAGCCCGGGGCTTCCCGAGAAGAGCAGATGGTCGGGGGTCTCTCCCCTGCCCTTCGCGGCGTCCAGAATTATCGACAGATGCTCCTTGGTCGCGGTCTGGCCGACGAAGTCTGCCAGCCTGGTGGGCCGCAGCGACCTCTCGAGAGCCAGGTCCTCGTCGTCCTCGGCGCCGGCCAACAGGCCGCGCGAAACACCCTCGTTCATACCCGCGAGAGCTTCCGGAGGGCGGCCTTGACCATGTCCCCGACCTCGGCCTCCTCGTCGGCAACACTCTCGAGCACCTCGGTCAGCTCCGAGTAGCCGTACCCCAGCCCCAGCAGCGCCTCCCGAACCTCGGCAACCTTAGATCCGCCGACATTGACTGCGCTCGCCAGCACGCCCAACTGAGACTTGAGCTCCAGGATCATGCGCTCCGCGCTGCGCTTGCCGACCCCGGGAACCGAGGTCAGAGCAGCCACGTCC
>JBBDRH010000120.1:0-9249 GCA_040905645.1 Actinomycetota bacterium | reverse complement strand
GGGCAATGGACGAAGCTGAGGCTCGACGGTCATCGACGCGCACTTCGCCTTCGCAAGCAGCGACGTCGCGAAGTCGTCGGAGTGCTATTGGGAAGACGCGGTCCTCGAGTTTCCCCAAGGCGCCGAGCGCATCCGGGGCAAGGCGAACATCATCGCCTTCCGCTCCGTCTACCCCGCGAAACTCGAGTTCGAGATGCACCGGACGGTCGGCTGCGGCGATCTTTGGGTGAATGAGTACGTCATTCGATACGACGGGCGGCCCTTCCATGTCGTAGGCATCATGGAGTTCAAAGAGGGCAAGGTCTTTCGCGAGCGGATCTACTTCGGGGAGCCGTGGGATCCTCCCGAGTGGCGAGCCCCGTGGGTGGAACCTATTCTCTAGGCGGCACGCACTTCCAGGCCAAGAGGTGACAATGTCTGCCGGTTTCGGACGTTTATTTCCGCAGGCTGCCGGGTAGCAACTGCAGGCCCCAGCTTGGGCGAAAAGACTGAGGAGGTCTGCAATGGTCGAGGAAGCTAAGGACATGGCCGGCGAGGATGTCATCACACCCCCGGGAAGGCACCGTCCTGAGGGAATGGCCGTCGATGTGCCGGAAGGCGTCGACTACCCCCAGGGCGTAAACCCGGAGGGCAAGGTCACGCCGGCCGTCGACGACAACGCGAACGAGGGCGAGAGTGGAGGATCCGAAGGCGGGCTCCACGTCCCGGGCACGGTCTAGAAAGTTCAGGGGCCCGGTCAATGCCGGGCCCCTAGCCCGCTCGCTACACCACTGTTATCGGCATAAATACTGGGCTGGCTGCAAAAAACTACTAATTCACCCAAACTTTATTGGGATCGAGCCGGGGGAAGGGTATCGAAGCCCAACGGGAGCCGGAGCTTCGGGCTGTAAGCGCGACCCCTCGAAGCCCGAGCCTTTCAGGAGCTACTCGACCTCAACCGGCTCCTGGGCATCAGCTTTCAGGCTCGACTCGATACGCCGGTCGGGCACCAGCCACATGAGCGCCACAAAGACATAGAGGCCCAGGGCTATCCATCGATTCACGAACGAGAAGCCGATTCCGGCCAAATAGAGTGCGGGCGAAGCCTTTCCTTTCAAGTCCCTGCCGACCGCAGCCGCCAGCTTCGAGCCCGGCCCCTGGGAGGCGACTATCGCGGTCTGCAGCAGGTAGTAGGCGATGGCGGCAAGAAGTGACACCAGGCCGTACGCAGCGGTCGGCACCGGATCGAAGTCGTTTTCTCCCATCCAGCCGGTGACGAACGGAAACAATGAAAGCCAGAACAACAGATACAGGTTGGCCCACAGGATCTTGCCGTTCACGTTCTCCACTACAGACATCATGTGGTGGTGGTTGTTCCAGTAGATGCCGAGGTTGACGAAGCTAAGGACATAGGCCCCGATTACCGGGAACAAGGGACGGAGAGCGTCGAGGGTTGGCTCGTGGGGGACCGTCAGCTCGAGGACCATGATCGTGATCGCGATGGCGATCACTGCGTCCGTGAATGCCTCCAGCCGGTTCCTGGTCATGGTCGGCAGGATACAGCCAGGCGAAGGACCCGGATAGTCACAGCCCTGCGTCCGGGGCGAGGTTGCCTTTTGGGCATCGGGGCGGACAGAATCACGTCGTTCGATTATTAGTCGGAGGTGGCTATGAAAAAGCTGTTCTTTGTAATGCTCGGGATTCTCTGCTTGTTGGCCGTGGGGTGTGCCGGTGATGATGCGGCCGAAGAAGGGGAGGCCTCAGAGGAAGAAGCGGCTACCGAGACGGAGAAGGTCTCGGTCACCGGTACCGAATACTCCTTCGATCTTCCAGCGACTGTGCCCGGCGGGTTTGTGAGCGTCGAGTTCAAGAACGAAGGGCAGCTGGTCCACGAGGCGGCGTTCGTCAAGGTCGACCAGGACGTACCTCAGGAGCAGTTCGTAGCGGACCTCAAGGCTGCCTCCGGAGAGGAGGGCAGCCCCATCGCCGCCTACCTCAAGCCCTATGCCGCGGGCTTTGTCACCAAGGCCGGGGCGACCGAGACCCTCTCGCAGTCACTTCCCGCAGGCAACTACTACGTGGTGTGCACGTACACGGACCTCGACAGCGTCGAGGGCGAACAGGAGGAACCGACGGGACCGCCGCTGCCCCAGCACTTCGAGCTGGGCATGCTCAGGAAGGTAACGGTCGACGGCCCTGCCACGGTGGAGCCTCCTGAGGCGGACGCCGTAGTCGCCGCCACGGAGTACACGTTCGACATCTCCGGCCTGCAGGCCGGTCAGAACGAGATTCTCTTCCGTAACGACGGGCCCAACGAGATTCACATGGCCGCGGTCCTCGAGTTTCCGGAAGGCGTTGATGAGGCTGCGGCGGGTAAGGCGATCGAGGCGTTCACAGCGGAATCGGAGGGCCCGCCGCCCGAAGGCACACCCGAGCCCGCGGACGTGGGATTCGCCGGTGTCTTCGATGTGGGGGGATCGACCCTGTTCAACGTGGACGCAAAGGCAGGCCGGGTCTATGCCTTCGTCTGCTTCATCCAGGATCGCGCCGGCGGCCCGCCGCATGCGGCGAAGGGCATGTCGAAGCTGGTGAAGGTGGCGTAGTCCACCGACGGTTGTCAAAGAGTCCCTGCGGTGCTGCGGCGCAGCGGGGACTCTTTGATTTCGGCCGCGTTCCTTGTGGGGGGACTGCTCGGCCGGCGGTCTTCTGGGTAAGGTCGAATGGGTCTTGCCCGACAACCACGGCCTCTCACATCCCGAGCCGGATCAACATTTCAGGACGCCATGGACCAAGGCATTCGACAACTGCTGCGTGTGGAGCTCCCGATGATATCGATGCCCGCACCGAGACCCATTGAAAAAGCCCAGGGGTGCCTTCTCGGGGGAGCCGTCGGAGACGCGCTGGGTGCGCCGACCGAGTTCCTGGCCATCGATCAGATTCGTGCCAGGTACGGTAGCCGAGGGGTCACGGAATTCGAGGAAGCCTACGGACGGCGCGGATCGATCACCGACGACACCCAGATGACCTTCTTCACCGCGGAAGGGCTGATTCGAGCAATCGTGCGGGGCCGTGTGCTATCCCGCAGGAATGGGTTGAGGAGGTCGAGGGCCGCGAGATCGCCGAGACCCTCGGCCGGGACCTCATCGAAATCGCCAACGGCGAGGGCGAGGTCAGCGACTACGACCGGCAGCGGTATCCGGGGTGGTAACTGAGGAGGACCGATGACAAAAGCTGCGATGGAGCACCTCGTCCCTTTCGTGGGCGAGTGGCGGATAGAGGCGTTCGGAGAGACCGGGCGGTCGGTTTTCGAGTGGGCTCTGGACGGCCAGTTCCTCGTTCAGCGCACCGAGGTCGAGCATCCCGATGCACCCAACAGCATGTCGATAGTTGCGTCCGACCCCGGCGGTGATGGGTACACGCAGCATTACTTCGACTCACGCGGCGTCGTCAGGCTCTACTCGATGAGCTTCGTCGACGGCGTCTGGATGCTGGTTCGGGAGCGCATTCGGGAGTCTGCGGATTTTTCATCGCTTGATTTCGGACAGCGCTACACCGGCATCTTCAGCAGCGACGGCCGGACGATCCGTGGCGCCTGGGAGATCGCCCACGGTTCGACCTGGGAGAAGGACTTCGACCTGACCTACATTCGTACCGACTGATCGGCTCCCTAAGGCGCCGGCTCGATGCCGAGGGCTTCCTGAGCCGGCATCGCGAAGCCCGCGAGCTGCGTCGACTCGAGCGCCTGACCCGGGTACCTGATCTCCGGGGCGGCGTAAGCCCCTTCCTCCAGGAGATAGATCTCCACCCGCTCGGCCTCCAGGTCGACGTACCAGTACTCCGGTACGCCGAAGCGCTGGTAGAGGTCTCGCTTACGCACGAGCTCCAGACGTCGGGTTGAGGGAGAGGAGATCTCCACCACCAGGTCGGGCACAACCTGAACGGACTTTTCGCCAACGCTCTCCAACCGATCTGGTCTGATGAACAACAGATCCGGCTCGACGACGTTGTCGGAACTCAGGAACACATCCATAGGGGCAGCCAGGGCCAGGCCACCTGCTTGCTCGGCGTGGGTCATCAAGCGATAGTGCAAATTGGCAGAGGCAATCTGGTGCCTGATCACCGGGGACGGCGTCACGATCAGCTCGCCGTCGATGATCTCGCGGCGAAGGTGATCGTCGGGGAAAGTCTCCAGATCGGCGTAGGTGTACCGCCGGGCCGCCGGGTCAGCCGAAAGTGCCATCGTGTACCTCCTGTGAGCATCCCCTGATGGTAGGAGCTGCCTATGACAGTTTAGTCGCCGCTCTAAACCCACCTGTGGAAGGCGTTCCTTTCGCATTCAGGGCCGGCCAGGAAGCCGGGGCGGACCCTGAAGAAAGAAGCTTTCGAGCGGCTATTCGGCCTCGGCCGTTTCCTCTAGCGGCTTCTCGCCGATCCGTTGGGCTGCAGAGTCGGTGTTCCGACCGACGGGAAGGTGCTCGCCTGCCGCAGCCAGGCCCACCCTGGGCATGTTTCCGTAAAGGCATTCGTAATCGCCGGCGTGCACCTTGAAGGTCTCGTGCCAGATCCCCACATCGCCCGAAGTACCGATATTTTGGTTGAAGCGCTTCCACGCCGGCTTATGAGGATCCCGGAACTTTTCGCAAACCGCTCGAGATCGGCAAAGCTGCGCCAGTACTCCACCACCGCCGGCCCAACCTATCCAGGCAGGTCGGGCGCCGAGCATACCTTTTTCAGGGTTGCCGAAAAGCGCCTTCAACATCGGGCGCATCCCGCGGGCGACCGGGATCCACTTGTTTAGCTTCCAGACCTTGTTGACCCGCATTCCGATCAGGAACACGACGAAGTCCCCCTCTATTTGTGCGGTGTAACGGCCGTTGTAGACCTTTGCCATCTCTATTCCCTCCCCAGCCATCGACTACGAACGCGACTCAGGCACCAACCCGTGGGTGACGCCGGATTCATCAGGTGGCCTCCACATCTTCCACAAGCGGCCGGTAGGGGCCCGGGTCGGCGGCGATCATCTTTTCGACATCGTCCAGCCAGAGCAGTTGGCCCTCGGCCGCCCGAATCCCTCTCAGTGCGGTGAGTCGCCGGAAGGCTGCGCCCTCCACGTGCTCGAGCTTCGCGGCTATCACATTCAGGTCTTCGAGATAGGCCCTGGCTTCGGCGCGGTACTCGTCCAGCAGGCGCTTTCGGCTCGATTCATCCATCAGTTTGCCGAAGAAGAACTTGACCAGGAAGCCATCCTTACTGCGGCTCTGCTCGAATCCCGGATGATTCAGCCATCGCTTCAGCTCGGCTCTGCCGGAATCGGTCAGCTCGTACTCCCGCTTGTCGGGGAGCCGGGGTTGCGCGATGTCGGTCGCGCTCAGGTAGCCCAGCTGCTCGAGCCGAACGAGCTCTCTGTAAACAAGGCTTCGCGGAATCGACCAAAAGTGCGCAATCGATTTACCGGCAATCGTCGACAGGCGATGCCCCGACATCGGACTGCCCGAGAGCAGTCCGAGGATTGCGTAGGACGTGGTGGGAAGGTTAGGGTGCACTAGTCCACAGTAGACTAGACCACTGTGGATCCTCAAGCCCGACAGCGCACGATCCATTTTCGGCGGCCGATGAGTGTGAAAATTCGTACACAGAGTTTCCGCGGCTCCTTGAAAAGGTCCGATGATGAAGGCTGCGATGGAAGATCTCGCACCGCTGATCGGCGAGTGGAGGATAGAGGCGTTCGGGGGGACCGGGCGGTCGGTGTTCGAGTGGTCCCTCGACGGCAAGTTCCTGGTGCAGCGCACGGAGGTGGACCACCCCCGAGGCTCCGAACAGCATGTCGATAGTTGCGCTCAACGCCGACGGCGAGGGGTTCACACAGCATTACTTCGACTCCCGAGGAGTCGTCCGGCCGTATGCGATGACCTTCGTGGACGGCGTCTGGACGCTACTGCTGGAGTCGGAGGATTTTTCGCACCTGGATTTCCGCCAGCGCTACACGGGCACGTTGAGCAGCGACGGCGGACGATCGTCCGGGCGTGGGAGATCAACCACGAGGCGGCGAGGGAGAAGGACTCTGATCTGAGTTACGTCAGGGTATCGGACGGGGTCTAGTCGCCGGCTTCTTCATCCGCCTCCGTGCCCATCTGGACGATGTCGCCCTCGGTGAACAGGGCCTTCTTACGATGGTCTTCTACCCGTGTAATGCATCGTCGATGGTGTAGATGGGCGCTTGGGGGGGTTCCGTAAAGACGTTGTTCCGGAAGGCATAGATGGAGAACGTATTTCCGTAGTACTTCCCTGGAATCTCGTTAGGCGGGATCGAGATCGTGATCACGACGGGCACCGAACCGTCGGGCGGTGGCACTACGTAAGGCTGATCGGGAGTACATTTGGGCCCCAACCCTCCGAAGGCTGTAGCGCAATCGATCGTCACACGGTTGGTGAAGCCGAGGTAGGAGGAGACCGTGCACGTCACGGTTGTGCTTTCGCCGGACAAGAGTTTGATGGGAGTCTCGGTCGGGCGGTCGCAGGAGAACCGGATGTGCGGCTCGGCCGAGTAGTCGAAATCGCCATTCGGAAGTCTGGCAGCGGGAGCCGGCTTGGCTACGTCAGCCTTGGTGAACGTCAGCGGAATCGACTCGGACTGCGTTCCGGCGGATCCCTGGACCACGAGATCGTAGTCCTGCCCATCGATCAGTGATGGCCAGTCGAGAGTGAAGTGGGTCTTAACGATCTTGTTGGGGGCGACGTCCAGAAATGCGGTGTCGAAGCGGCACTGCAAACCCGGGTCGTGGTTCGTGCAGGAAAGATTGACTCTGCCCGCGAATCCGTCCTGAGTTCCTGCGTTGCACTCTCCCCGCGGGATGCCGTCAAGCACGCTGAACTTGAAGCAGTTGAGGATGAAGTGGCCTCCGCTGGACATCGCGGGCCGTGTAGATTGGCTGGGCATGGTCGTCGCAGCTGCGCGGGCCGCCGGGGCCGGAACCCTCGGGGCCGGGGCGGGGTTGCTTGGAACAGTGGCTGGGACGGGCGCTGCGGTCTCTGCTGCCGTTAGGGCGTTTTGGGCTGAACGGCTGATGATTCTGGCAATCCTCTTGTCAGCAGCTTGTTGTGAAGCGTTATCGGCGCCGGCGATGTCATAGGCGAAAAAGGCGAATGCCACAATCAGCGCCGCAGCCGCAAGCCAGGTGTTCAGAGGTTGCCATTTGGCCTGGAAGGTTTTCACTCCCATTAGATCGGCGAGAAACCGGAAAGGTTAAGCGGTGATCTATTTCAGAGGCTCAAGACCAGCCGAAGGCCATCGTTCAGAGCGCGAAAATGAACGGTGTTGAGCGTTCCTATGCGCTCGTCGAGCAATGATCGATCGAGGGTCAACAGCTGGCTCACATTTACGACCGAGTCCTGCGGCAAGCCGGTGTTTTTCTTATTCAGCAGTATGTTGCCCGGGACCTCGGCCAGGCGAAGATTGGAAGTAACAGCGGCTACGATCACCGTCGCCAAGCGCGAGCGGTTAAACCGGTCCGACGAAACCACCGCGGCCGGCCGGCGGTAGCCGGGGCCCGAGCCCACGGGATCAGCGAAGTCGACCCACCAGAGCTCGCCGCGCCTCACCATTCCCACAGGCCCTTCTCTGTGAGTCGGCGAGCCGCCTCGGCGCCGGCGGGGGCGCCGAACTCGTCCGCCAGCTCATCGAGTTTGCGAGTCACCGGGTCCGCTTCCTGGGCGGCCAGGAACATCTCCAGGGCTCGGGCGTAGAGCTCGGAGCGGCTGATGTTGAGGTCCCTTGCGGCTGCCTCCGCATCGGCAAAGAGCTGGTCGGGAAGTGAGACTGCGGTTTTCACTTTGGTGAGTATAACTGGTTATACCAGCGCCGATCACTCCGCACCAATCCGCAGTCCGAGTATCGGTGTCGGGTATGACAACCGGCGATTCCGGACTGCCGTCGAGCTTGACCGTGACCTCGCCGAGGAGCTTGACGTCCAGGCGGTCGTGATCGGATGTGTCGGTTTCCTCCGGCAAACCCCTTGTGGTGGGCCCTGAACCGTAGTCCAGGCGAAGGTTCTCACCGAGCGCCGACTAGACATTTCCTGGAAAGTTTCTTAAGCGGCACGAAGAAGCGACCGATAACACAGGTAAGTAACTCGCCAAAAGTCTGGAGGAATCAATTGAACCTATTGGGGGGCGCTCTTAATCCCGCGCCCGTAAGTCCTTTCCGCCGCTGGGCCATCTGGGGATACGCGGCAGTTGTGGTCCTCGTAATCGCACTCGCAGGCCAGCAAATCTATGTTCGCGCCGGCTCATCGCCGGTGACCGGCGCGCAGTCCGAGTTGTCGCCTGAGCTAAGAGCAACCATCGCCGAGCTGAAGTCGTTCGTCGAGAAGGAGCGGGGACTGAAGTTCAAGGAGGAGGTCGACGTGACCCTCCTGAGCGAAGCAGAGTTCAAGGAGTATGTGGCGAACAGCAGCGAGGAGAGCGCCGAAGCCAGGGAGGACATAGCTTCCGGCCAGGTGGTCTTCGAGGCACTGGGTCTCATCGATAAGAACGTCGACCTCGCCGCCCTCGGCGAAAAGGTGACCAGCCAGGGCGTCCTCGGGTGGTACGACTCTGAAGCCGACAAGCTATTTGTGCGCGGCAACCGCGTCACGCCATTTCTAAAGACGATCCTGGTCCACGAGCTGACCCATGCTCTGCAGGACCAGCACTTCGACATCATTAGGGCCGACCTGTACGAGGCGGACGACGACTCCAGTCTGGGGCTGGAAGCGGTGGTGGAGGGCGACGCGGGGCGAGTAGAGTACGCCTACTTCGAGTCGCTCACCGCCGAGGAGGAGCGTTTGGTGGAGCTCGAGGCCAATGACGCCGGAGACCCGATCACCCCGGACATCCCGGAGGTCCTCCTCACCTTCATCGGACTGCCGTACGAGTTGGGTCCAATCTTCCTGGAGGCCATGTTTCAGGCGGGGGGCACGGCGAAGCTCAACGAGGTACTTAAGAACCCTCCGGTCACCTCGGAGCAGCTGCTTTACCCGGAGCTCTACCTGAGGGGCGAGGGGGCCAAGTTTGTGGCCAAGCCGCCGGCCGATGGCGTCGTCATCGACGACGGCATGTTCAGCCAGATCGCCCTGATGGTGGTGTTGAGTGAGGCGATGGACCGGGAGACTGCGTTTGATGCCGCCGATGGCTGGGGCGGTGACCAGTACGTCGCTTGGCGTACCGGCGAGCAGTCATGCTTGCGGTTCGACATGGTAATGGACAGTCCCAGGGATCAACGGGAGCTGAACA
>JBBDRH010000119.1:0-1540 GCA_040905645.1 Actinomycetota bacterium | reverse complement strand
GATGGCGCTGGAAGTTGCCAGAAAAGCTTGACATGACTTAGAGAACCTAGTCCCTTAAGCTCCAGCCGGTCCCGGCTTCAGCTCTCCTGAGCCCATGATCGCAATGAGTCCGAGGGCGCGATTGCCGGTGGTCATCGAAGCTTCCCCAAGATCGAAGAGTGGATTTTCTTGCAGGCTATTACTGAGCCCGAATCTTAGTTTCGTGGTCCAGATTGCCCAGGACCAGCTCTTCGAGCTTTTCCAGCAGCTCCTTCGTTCCTGCTGCGAACGTCACCGGGCCCCTCTGCTCGGCATGACCTCCTGCCCCCTGCACTATCGCGATCCCCGCGCTGGTGTCCCAGTGGCGGACATCCTCCTCGTAGAAACCATCGAGCCGCCCGCAGGCCACCCAGGCCAGGTCGAGCGCGCAGCTTCCCGCCCTGCGGACGTCGCGGAGCTGGGGAAGGATCTCCGCTAACAGTGCCGCTTGCCTGGTTCGAGTCTCGACCGAGTAGGAGAACCCGGTCCCTATCAGGGAGTCGGCGAGCTCCGTTTTGCGGCTGGGGCGGTGGGGGCCCAGGTCGGTGAAGGTCTCCCGGCGGTTGGGGTCGTGGACCACCCCGAGCCGTTCGGTACCCTCGATGCCTATTGAGACGCACCACTGAGGGAAGCCGTAGATGTAGTTGACGGTTCCGTCCAGCGGGTCGATGACCCACTCGATCCCGGTGGTTCCTACGTTGACCGAGCCCTCCTCGGCAACGATCGAGTCGTCGGGTCTCAGCTTCATCAGGCTCTCGAAGATGTGGAGCTCGGCTGCCCGGTCGGCGTCCGAGACCAGGTCGGTGGGGGAGGACTTGGCACTTATGCGCCCGGCCTCCATGGACAGCAGGATCTCCCCGGCTTCGGTTGCGAGCTCGACGGCGATTGCCCTCAGTTCGTCCTTTAGCGTCAACGGGTTATCCGGTGGGGTCGGGAAGAAAGGCTAGAAGCACCTGTCGCTGCGGGTTATCGACGTTGGTGTCGACCATCACGATGCTCTGCCAGGTGCCCAGAGACACCTCGCCGGCGATCACGGGCAGGGATAGCGTGGGGGAGATGAAGGCCGGCAGGAGATGATCGGCTCCGTGGCCGCGGGAGCCGTGCGAGTGGACGTAGTGCTTGTCCCGGGGGAGAAGAGCATCGAGCCGGTCCCAGAGGTCGGCCTCGCTGCCCGATCCCATCTCCATGAGTATCAGCCCGGCGGTGGCGTGGGGGATCGACACGTTGAGCAGCCCATCGCCCTCAAATCTGACGAACTTGCGGACCTCCGGAGTCAGGTCGACCAGGGCACGTTCGCGGCCGGTGGTTATAGAAAGCTGCTGGGTCTTCACAGGCGCCAGTTTAAGGGGCAGGTCCGCAAATCGTGCACTAAGCTGGGACTCATGGAGTACGTGCGCCTGGGTACCACAGGCCTCAAAGTCAGCCCCCTGTGTCTGGGCACGATGATGTTCGGTGAGTGGGGCAACCCGGACCACGAGGACAGCGTCCGGGTGATCCACGCCGCCCTCGATGCCGGCATGAA
>JBBDRH010000118.1:0-9296 GCA_040905645.1 Actinomycetota bacterium | reverse complement strand
GAAGATCGCCGTCTCCAGGCCCTCGGGAAATGGCGGCTGGATGGGGTTGCCATTCACGGCATGGCGGTCGGGCACCTCGAAGGCATAGTCGCTGCGGCCGGGCAGGGCTTCATCGGCACTGACGGTCTGGGTTTTTGCTCGGGACGAGAACAGCATGGAAGGCTCCTTGATCTGATACACCAGTTTCCCTCACTTTCCGGTGCAAAATGGGCCGGCGAGCAGATTGTTACAATCGCTTAAGGAACCGGTGCCACGGCGCCGGAGATGAATGGACCGCCGCAGGCGGGCGATGCCTTTGCCGGCCAGCGCCGCCGGGTGCCTTAATCCACCCAGCCTGGAGCCTCTCGATGTCGAACTCTGATTCTGATATTCCAAAGGTCTACGACCCGTCGGAGGTCGAGGCGCGCCTGTACAAGCGATGGGAGAACAAGGGGTACTTTCGTGCCGAGGTGGATGCCAACAAAGAACCGTTCTGCATCGTCATTCCGCCCCCCAACGTCACCGGAGTCCTGCACATCGGGCATGCTCTCGACAACACCCTCCAGGACGTTCTGGTCCGATTCAAGCGAATGCAGGGCTTCGCCACGCTGTGGCTCCCGGGCACCGACCACGCCGGGATCGCCACGCAGAACGTCGTCGAGCGGGAGCTGAGGCTGAAGGGCCTCTCCCGGCACGATCTGGGGCGCGAGGAGTTCGTCGAGCGCGTCTGGGAGTGGAAAGACCTCTACGGACACCGGATTGTCGAGCAGCTCAGACGCCTCGGGGCCTCCTGCGATTGGAGCCGGGAGCGCTTCACAATGGATCCCGGCCTCTCGCGGGCCGTGCGCAAGGTATTCGTCGACCTGTACAACGACGGGCTGATCTACCGGGGCAACCGGATCATCAACTGGTGCCCCCGGTGCGAGACCGCCCTCTCGGACATCGAGGTCGAGCACTCCGAGTACGAAGGGCGGCTGGACCGCTTCCGCTACGAGTTCGAGGATGGGTCGGGAAGTGTCAGCGTCGCCACCACGCGGCTCGAAACGATGCTGGGCGACACGGCTATCGCGGTGAACCCTAAGGACGAACGGTACGCGGATGCCATCGGCAAGTTTGCCGTCCACCCCTTCAGCGGGCGGCGGCTGCCGATAGTCGGCGACGATGTCGTCGACATGGATTTCGGGACCGGGGCCGTGAAGGTCACCCCCGCCCACGACTCCACCGACTTCGATATAAGCGAGCGCCACGATATCGAGAAGATCAGCATCCTCGACGGCACAGCCCATATCAACGAGAACGGCGCCCCCTTCACCGGCATGGATCGGTATGACGCGCGGGAGGCGGTCCGCAAGGCACTCGAGGAGAAGGGGCTCTACGAGGGGATGACGCCCCACAACTACGCCATCGGCAGGTGCAGCCGCTGCGGGACGATCGTGGAGCCGTGGCTGTCGGATCAGTGGTTCGTCACCATGCCGTCCCTGGCGCAGCCCGCCATCGCCGCGGTGCGGGAGGGCCACACCAAGTTTCATCCCGCGCGATGGACCAACTACTACGTCAACTGGATGGAAGGGATCCGGGACTGGTGTATCTCCCGCCAGCTGTGGTGGGGCCACCGGATCCCGGTCTGGTACTGCGTCAACGGGCACACCTTCGCCGCTCTGGACGAT
Source organism: Actinomycetota bacterium (assembly GCA_040905645.1). Lineage (GTDB taxonomy): Bacteria > Actinomycetota > CADDZG01 > JAHWKV01 > JAHWKV01 > JBBDRH01. The sequence continues at coordinate 7,650 of JBBDRH010000118.1, read as the reverse complement.
CCGAGCGCATGTCAAGAGTGCGGGAGCCCCGAGATCGTCCAGGATCCCGACGTTCTGGACACCTGGTTCTCCAGCCAGCTGTGGCCGTTCTCGACGCTCGGCTGGCCGGAGCAAACCGAGGACTTGAAGTACTTCTATCCCACCTCGGTGCTCGTCACGGGCTACGAGATCATCCACATCTGGGTCGCCCGGATGATGATGGCCGGCCTGCGCTTTATGGACGATGTTCCCTTCAACTGGGTGGTGATCCACGGGATCGTGCGGGACGCCCAGGGCCGCAAGATGTCGAAATCGCTGGGCAACGTCATCGACCCGCTGGACCTCATCGACCAGTACGGGACCGATGCGCTGCGCTTCACTCTCATCGAGCACGCCACCGGCCAGGACATCTACCTGAACACCGAGTGGGTCTCCGGAGCACGAAACTTCTGTAACAAGCTATGGAACGCCGCCCGATTCGTTCTGGCCAATGCCGGTGACGTTCAGGTGGCCGGGTACCCGGATCCGGAGCGCCGTGACCTGAGCGACCGGTGGATCCTCTCCCGGCTGGCCGCGGTGACCGAGGAGGTCACCGGACGGCTGGAGTCGTTCGAGATGGCCCCCGCGGCACGATCGATCTTCGAGTTCATCTGGAACGAGTTCTGCGACTGGTACATCGAGGCTGCCAAGGTTCGCCTTTCGTCGCAGGACGAGGCGTCGGTCGCCGATGTTGTGTCGGTGCTGGTCATGGTTCTCGAGCAAGCGCTGCGCCTGGCGCACCCGATGATGCCCTTCGTCAGCGAGGAGATCTGGGGCAAGCTGCCGGTCCGGCGCCCGGCAGCATCGATCATGATCGCGCCCTGGCCCGAAACCGACGACTCCTGGAAGGACCCGGGTGCCGAGGAGGACTTCGGCCGGGTTCAATCGGTGGTTTCGGCCATCCGCAGCTTCAGGTCGGAGTACGGGATCAGCCCCAAGGGGCGGCTCCACCCCGCCGCGGCGTCGCAGGACGCCGGGATGCTGGCTACCATCCAGCGCGAGACGGAGCTTATCTGCAGGCTCGCCGGCCTCGACTCCCTGACGATCCGCGACACATTTGGGGATACCCCGGGGGCACGGGTAATCTCGGGGCCGCTGGAGATCCTGATCCCGCTCGAGGGCCTGATCGACGTCGAGGCGGAGAGACAGAGGCTGCAAAAGCTGATCGCCAAAGCCGAGCAGGAGATCGCCAAGATCTCCTCCAAGCTCGGCAACGAGGGTTTCGTCGGCCGGGCACCCGAGGCGGTCGTTTCCGAGCAACGCCGGCGCCTGGAGCAGGAGACCGCTGCGCTCGGCAAGCGGCGTGCACAGCTAAGCTCGCTGGGTTAAACGTTGACTCCCCTCGAGGCCAAAGCCCTGCTGGACTCCCGGGGCTTCGGCATCACGCCCGGCCTGGAGCGAATCGCCGCGCTGATGGGCCTGCTGGACAATCCGCAGCTCGGCTACCCGACCATCCACCTCGCCGGAACGAACGGCAAGTCCTCCACCGCACGGATGATCACTGCAATCCTCGCGGCGCATGGGTTGAGCACCGGCCTGTACACCTCCCCCCACCTGCGGCACCTTACGGAGCGCTACGCGCTGGCGGGGTGGAACCAAGGTCTGAGCTGGGAGGAGATAAGCGACGATGAGCTCGCCTCGACTCTGGAGTACCTGCTTGCATTCGTCGAGCTGGTTGAGAGCGATCTCAACGACACGCTCACCTACTTCGAGCTGACCACCGCGATCGCCTTCGAGTGGATGGCGGAGCGCACCGTCGGGGTTGGGGTCATCGAGGCCGGGATGGGCGGAAGGTGGGACGCCACCAATCTGATCAACTCCTCGGTGGCGGTCCTGACCCCCATAGACGTGGACCACTCGCAGTTCCTGGGCTCCTCCTCGCGGGACAACGCCTCCGAGAAGGTGGGGATCATCAAGAGGGGCGCCACGGTGATCTCGGCGGACCAGCGCCCGGAGGTCGCCGACCTCATCCAATCCACGGCCGATGGGCTGGACGCCGGCGTGCTGGTCGAGGGGAGGGACTTCTTCATCGACGCCAATCAAACCGCGGTCGGCGGCCGCAACGTGAGCATCCGAACCGGCAAGGCGGAGTACTCCGACCTCTTTCTGCCTCTGCATGGGGCTCATCAGGCTTACAACCTCGCCCTGGCGATTGCGGCATCGGAGGCGTTCCTGGATAAGGAGCTCGACGAGAACCACCTCATCGCCGCGCTCACCGAGGTGCGATCGCCCGGCCGGCTGGAGGTGGTTCGCCGCCAGCCGCTGGTGGTTCTGGACGGCGCCCACAACCCTCACGCCGCGGCTGCCCTTGCCTCTACCCTTCCTCAGGACTTCTTGTTCAAAAACCTCACCCTGGTTCTCTCGATCTTCAAGGACAAGGACGTTCCCGGCATTCTCGAGTTCCTGCTTCCCACCGCCGAGCGGGCCATCTTCACGAGCTCGGACAGCCCCAGATCGGCGCCTCCGGAGATCCTCCGGGAGATCGCGGCCAGGCTGGACACACCGGCCGCGCTGGACGTGCGGGAACCCATCGAGGAGGCAATCAATCTCGCCGTGGCAACTTCGGACCCGGAGGACCTGATTCTGGTCACGGGCTCCCTCCACGCGGTGGGTCAGGCCCGCGAGATGATCGTGGGCGCGAGCTAAGGGCTCACCGCAGAATTAATGAGGCAAGCGCGCATGTAATTCTGCGGAGAGCCCTTAGCGGATATCCTGAGTCGGTGCCCTACCCACACGACCCTTCCAAAGAGATCACCCTCGTCCTCGTGAAGCCCGATGGTGTTCGCCGGGGGCTGGTGGGCGAGGTTCTCACCAGGATTGAACGCAAAACTTTGACGCTCGCGGGTGTGAAGATGATCGAGCTCGATGAGGCGCTTGCCAGTCAGCACTACGTGGCCCACCTGGAGAAGTCGTTCTTTCCGGAGCTCCTCGACTTCATAACATCCGGGCCGGTCGTGGCGGTGGCGGTGCAGGGTGAAAAGGCAGTGTCGATAGTGCGCGGCTTGATGGGCGCGACCGACCCGAAGCAGGCGGCTGCGGGAACAATTCGGGGCGATTTCTGCTCGGTCCTCACCGAAAACCTGGTCCACGGGTCGGACAGCGTGGACTCCGCCGAGTACGAATTGGGGCTATATTTCCCCGAACTCTTAACCTGAACTTGAGGTTGGGAAAAAGTTTTCCCACTCTCCTCGCTCACAGGTGGGTACAACCGGAAATTTACCCTGGCCTTATTGAGAGAAGGCCTAATACACTAGTGAACCCCGCCATCCCGACCCTTTAGGAGTCACGAGCCTATGGCAAACGATCAGGCATTCACGTTCATGGGCCGCGACATGGCCGTGGACCTCGGAACCGCCAACACGCTCGTATACGTGCGCGGCCGTGGAATTGTCCTGAACGAGCCCTCCGTCGTAGCGCTCAACACCAAGACCAACGCGATTCTCGCGGTCGGGATCGAGGCCAAGAGGATGATCGGGCGCACGCCAGGGCACATCCTGGCCATTCGTCCCTTGAAGGATGGGGTCATTGCCGACTTCGAGGTAACCGAGAAGATGCTCCGCTATTTCATCCAGCGGGTGCACAAGCGCAGGATGCTCGCCAAACCCCGGGTGGTGATCTGTGTGCCCTCGGGCATCACGGGGGTGGAGCAGAGGGCGGTCGAGGACGCAACGATTGCCGCGGGAGCGCGCAAGGTCTTCATCATCGAGGAGCCGATGGCGGCGGCTATCGGCGCCGGCCTGCCGGTCCACGAGCCGGCCGGGAACATGGTCGTCGACATCGGCGGCGGAACCACCGAGGTGGCGGTCATCAGCCTCGGAGGCATCGTCACCAGCCTGTCGACCCGTATCGGCGGCGACGAGCTGGACGAGGCGATCATCAACTACATCAAGAAGGAGTACTCGCTGATGCTGGGCGAGAGGACCGCCGAGGAGATCAAAATCACCATCGGCTCGGCCTTCCCTTTGCCCGACGAGCCCCACGCAGAGATACGCGGCCGCGACCTGGTCACCGGACTGCCAAAAACCATCATCGTCTCGTCCGAGGAGATCAGGCGGGCGTTGGAGGAGCCGGTGCACGCGATCATCGACTCCGTCAAGACCACCCTGGATAAGACTCCCCCGGAGCTGGCGGCGGACATAATGGAGAAGGGGATAGTGCTCACCGGCGGGGGAGCGCTCCTCAAGGGCCTGGACGAGCGGCTGAAGCATGAAACCGGAATGCCCATACACGTCGCCGAGAACGCCCTGTCGGCGGTGGCAATCGGGTCGGGCAAGTGCCTGGAGGAGTTCCAGGCCCTCAAGAGAGTGCTGGTCTCGTCGGGCGCCTCGCGATAGATCACCGAAAGAATTCCCGGTCTTTGTCACGCCCACATTTATTCTGACCGGCGTTGAGCGGTTTCGGATGTTCGCCCAGGACATCTCAGCATTGACCACCGTTAGAATGTCCGCTGGGCCACTGACCGCGAAGCAACGCTTGCGTTGTTCGTCGAGAACAAGTCAGGAAGGGGCACCCTAAGATTTGATGTACCGGAAGTCCAACAGGCACAGGCTTGCGCTAGCAGCGCTCCTCGCAGCTACTGCCACGGTGGTGACGTTGGATTTTCGCGAGAACCCCGGCGGACCGCTTCAGAGGGCCCAGAACCTGGCGATCTCCATAGTTGCTCCGCTTCAGGACGGAATCGGGCAGATTTTTCGCCCGGCCGGCGATTTTCTCTCTAGCCTGGGCAGCATCGGCAGCCTGAAGGCCGAGAACGCCCGGCTGGAGTCGGATCTGGAACGCCTGACGGCACGTCAGCGCCGAATCCCGGAGGTGCTCAGGGAGAACGCCCGTCTAAAGGAGCTCGTGGAGGTCAAGGAGAAGGATTGGGCCGCGGGCACCACGCTGGCGGCGCGGGTCATCGCCAACGGCCCCTCCAACCATGAGTGGACCGCCATCCTGGACAAGGGCTCGGCAGACGGCGTCGCCGGTGGCATGGCCGTCGTATCCGCCCAGGGCCTGGTGGGAAGGGTCCTTACCGTCGCCGTCGACTACTCGAAAGTGCTCCTGCTGATCGATCCCCAACACTCCGTGGGGACCAGACTGACCGAGACGGGCGAGACCGGTGTGACCTCAGGGAGGAGCCTGGAGCCGCTGCGCTTCGAGTTCATCGACCCCAATACGGTCATCAAGGATGGCGAAACTGTGGTGACCTCCGGCTACGACCGGGGAGTCTACCCGGCGGGCATCCCGATCGGCCGGGTGAGCTCGGTGCAAAAGGCCCCCGACGGCCTCAGCAAGACGGCTCTGGTGCAGCCGGTGGTGAGCTTCAGCCGTCTCGACATAGTGCTTGTTCTTATGGAGTCGGGGCCCGTCGAGACGGGCGCCGTAAGTGAGGGCTCTGGTTGAGGCGCGTCCTGGTATTTGGTTTGACGCTGCTCACCGCGGTCCTGCTTCAGACCACGGTTTTCGCCCAGCTGAAGATTCTGGGGGTCTCTCCGGATCTTCTGCTGGCCGTGGTGATCTCCTTCGCTCTGTTGGAGGGCCCGAGTGCGGGGGCCGTGCTTGGCTTCGCGGGGGGCTTTCTTCGGGATCTGCTGCTGGACGCACCGGCGGGGCTCACCGGGCTTTCCTATCTGGTGATTGGATACGTGGTCGGCAGCATCCGTCCCTACATAGGCTCGAACACGGTCTTCGTTCCCGCGGCGGGCGTTTTCCTGGGATCCATCGCCGCCACCGGCCTTTACGAGGTCCTGCAAGGGCTCTTCGGACAGCGTCCTGCACCGGTCTCCCGGGCGATTTCTGTGGTGTTGCTCACAGGCGTGTACAACACCATCCTGGTGCCGTTCATCTACCCACCGGTGAGGCGAATCGCGGCCTTCTACAAGCCCGAAAAGGTATATCAGTGGTAGTGCTCGGTCGGGAAAACTCGTTATGAATCAGGCCGGCGCCGGCACAACGAGACTCCGTCTGGCTTTTCTGGGAGCGATCTTCGCTTCGATGATCGCCACTCTCATCCTGCGCCTGTGGTTCCTGCAGGTGCTCAATCACGCGGACTATGTCGAGGAAGCCCAGCAGAACCAGGTCCGCTTTGTGCCCGAGGAGCCGGCCAGGGGGGACATCCTCGACCGAAACGGCAAGGTTCTGGTCACCAACGGAGCCTCACTGGTCGTCTCGATTCGACGCAACGAGCTCTCGAGCGAGGCCGAGCAGATGGTATTGGGCAGGCTCTCGGGCCTGCTGGGGGTTCCACCGGAGCAGCTGGCGGAGCGTCTCAAGGACAGGAGGCTGCTTCCTTTCACCCCGATCCCGGTTGCCGAGGGGATAACCGAGGATCAGGTCACCTATATCCGGGAGCATCAGGACGAGTTTCCGTCGGTGATCACCGAATCCAAACCGGTTCGTATCTATCCGAATCAGATGCTTGCAGCTCACCTTCTCGGTTATCTGGGCGAGATCGACCCCCAGCAGCTGAAGGACCCTCGTTACGAGAGCTACCGGCCGGGATCGATAGTCGGAAGGGGGGGAATCGAGTACGCCTACGAGCGCGAGCTCCACGGCGAGGAGGGCCTGCTGAAGCTCGAGGTCGACTCCTCCGGCGAGGTCAGGCGAAGCCTGGGCCGGCGCGACCCGAAGAGGGGCTACGACCTGGTCACGACCATCGACCTGAGGGTCCAGCAGATTGCCGAGGAGTCGCTGGTGCAGGGGCTCGACAAGGCGAGGACGATCTATCACGAGGAGACCGCGAAGAAGTACCTGGCTCCGGCCGGAGGCGCCGTGGTCATGGACCCGCGTAACGGCCAGATCATTGCCATGGCGTCCTTTCCGACCTACGACCCCGCTTCATTCGTGGGGGGAATATCGCGAGCTGACTTCGAGGTTTTGAGCAAAGATCCCGCTAACCCGATGCTCAACCGGGTCATCCAGACTGCCCACCCTCCCGGGTCGACCTTCAAGACCGTAACCGCGGCCGCGGCACTCGAGACCGGCCGGGCGACGGCCATCGGCAGGTACGACTGCCCGGCTTCTCAGCGTTACGCGGACACCACCTTCCGCAACTGGAAGGCGGCAAACTCCGGGATGATGACTCTCGTCCAGGCCATCGCCGACTCATGCGACACGGTTTTCTACGACTGGGGGTTCCAGTTCTACCGTGATTTCAGGGCCTCCAGGGGCGAGAGCGAGGTGCTGCAGAGGTACGCCCGGGCATTGGGTTTCGGAGAGAAGACCGGCGTGGAGCTCCCCTTCGAAAGCGCCGGCAGGGTACCGGACGAGGCTTGGCTGAAGACCATGCACTCGAAGTTCCCGGTGGCCTTTCCCTACGCCACCTGGCTCCCCGGCTACACGGTGAACATGTCTATCGGCCAGGGCGATGTTCTGGCCTCTCCGCTGCAGGTTGCCAACTCCTACGCGGCCATTGCCAACGGGGGCGTGCTCCACCAGCCCCACGTCGGCCTGCGCCTGCTGGAGGGTGACAAGGTCGTCAGGGAGATCGAGCCCGACGAGCCCCGTGCGCTGAACGTCAGCCAGCAGAACCTAGAGCTCATCCGCGCCGGCCTTGAGGCGGTCACGAACTACGGTACTGCCGCCGGCGTGTTCAGCGGGTCCCCGCTGAACGCAGTCAGCGTTGCTTCGAAGACGGGCACCGCCGAAATC
>JBBDRH010000117.1:0-1550 GCA_040905645.1 Actinomycetota bacterium | reverse complement strand
GTGAGAACGCGCTTGGCCCTGCTCGCCGCCGCGCTGGCAGGGGCGCTTGCCGGGGGGCTGATCATGCTCTCTCTGCCCACGTCGGGCAAGATGCCGCCGGCAACGAAGTCGGGATCCGGGAAAGTCCAGCAGCCGGCAGGGAGCCCGCGACTCGGCAAGGCGCCCATTACAACCATTCTTGCGTGGACACCCGGGGGCTTGCCCCCGGGACTCGCCGACTCAGCACGTGCGATTCCGGGAGTGAGCTCGGTAGCCGAGGTGAGGAGCGGGATCTCCTGGCTCTCGTCGTGGGCGAATCAGGGCGAGGCTCCGATCTCTGCGCCTTCGGGAAAGGCGATTCCCGTCGAGGTCGCCGCGGTAGACCCCGAGCAATACGTCACGTTCGTTTCGCCGGCCGACCGGTCGAGGTTCCTCGAGCTGGAACAGGGCGGGGCACTCCTCGGACAAACCGGATCCACCTTGCGAGGAATCGAAGCCCAGGGTTCACTTCGCTTCGGAAACAGTAATCTCAGCGTCGTCGGTGTCGTCGCGGACGAGCTCGTGGGCGGGCACGAGGTCATCGTATCGACCGCCACCGGCGCGTCGGCGGGAATAACCACCCCGCGCTACCTGCTGATCTCCCTTACCGAAGAAGCGTCACGAAGCCTGGTGGAGGACGAGCTCAGACGGGCTTTGCCCCCGGGAACCAGGGTCAGGGTGAGAGCACCGGGTGAGACACCGGTTTTTCGCCACGGAGACGCGGTGCTTTCGATTTCCCAGATCAAGGAGCTCTTCGGAGAGTTCGCAGCCCGGCCGGAGCCCGATGGCTCCATCCAGATCGACCCCGGCTGGATCGAAAACAACATCGCCACCACCTCGGTTCCGTTGCTGGGGACGGTGCGATGCCACAAGGCGGTCCTTCCTCAATTGACCGCCGCCTTGGAGGAAATCTCCCGCCGGGGTTTGGGAGGTCTTGTCCGGGCAGGGGACTTCGGAGGCTGCTACTCCCCCAGGTTCCTGAACCGGGACGCCGAAACGGGACTGTCGCATCACGCTTGGGGCATCGCAATAGATTTGAACGTCTCGGAGAATCCATTAGGGGCGGAGCCGTCAATGGACTCCCGGCTCGTCGAAATCCTCGAGCGATGGGGTTTTGCCTGGGGCGGCCGCTGGCTGGTGCCGGACGGAATGCATTTCGAGTTCCTGCGGTGGCCTCTTGGTCCGAAGGGCTAATCTGCCGCGTCGCCTGCCGCTCACCACTCGATCGTGTAGTCGAGCCACCCCTTCTCCACCGGCGCCGGGATTCTCTTGGTGAACCGGCGCCACTCCTTGTCGCTCAGCAGGCCCGGGTTGGCGGCGCTCACACCCTCCTCGGCGTCCATGATCCGCCCTTTGGTCCTCTCCATCAGGGCTTTGAACAACGGAGGAAACGGCATGTTCCACTCCATCTTCTGGGCGGTCACACGGTTGACGGGGATCATTGCTGCCAGCTCCTTGCTGGTCATGAGCTCGAGCCCTTTTTCCCGCAGAGTCGCGTTGTGGCTCCCATGGTGACCCACCTTGTAGAGGAT
>JBBDRH010000116.1:0-1553 GCA_040905645.1 Actinomycetota bacterium | reverse complement strand
CATCCAGGCGAACAACGGCATGCGCAGGAGGCGCATCCCCTTGGCCCGCATGTTGAAGGTGGTGACGATGAAGTTCACGGCCGACACCAACGAGGCCAGGCCGAGGAGCTGGAGGCCGAGGGCCCAGTAGTCGAGGGCCGTCCCCTGGGAGAAATCAGGGCCCGTGTTGGGCTGGTAGCCGAACCAACCGCCGTTGGGGGAGTCGGCTAGGAAGTTGAAGCCGCCAGGCCCGCCGTTGATGGGGATGTTGCCGGGGATGCCGGAGGGGTTGATGGGGGCGGTGGCGGTCCCGAACAGGAACGTCGAGTACAAGAAGAGGCCGGCAAAGATGAAAATCCACCACGAGAGGGCGTTGAGGCGGGGGAAGGCGACGTCACGAGCTCCCAGTTGGAGGGGGAGGAGATAGTTCATGAAGGCCGATGAGATCGGCATGATGAAGAGGAAGATCATCGTGGTGCCGTGCATCGTGAACAGCGAGTTGTAGGCGCCGGCGGTCAGGAACTCGGAGTTGGCCTGGGCGAGATGGACCCGCAGCAACAGGGCCTCGATGCCGCCGAGGAGGAAGAAGAAGAAGGCGGCGTAGCCGTACATGACGCCGATGCGCTTGTGGTCGACCGTCGTGATCCACGACCACACTCCAGTGCTGGCGCGGGTCTTGCGGAAGATGGTCGTTGTGGTTGGTGAGGTAGCCAGGTCGGTCATGAAGCGCCTCCGGCGCCGCGGTTCTCAGTTGTCAGTTGTCGGTCATAGGTCGCGGTTCGCGACCTATGGCTCGACTCTTCTGCGCTGGCCCACATTGGCCTCACCTCGGTCATGAACTGATTACTGATAACTGACAACTTAAGAGGCTTCATTTGTTGCTCCTCAGCCAGACGATCAGGGCGTCGATCTCGGCCTCTGTCAGACCCAGGTTCGGCATGAAGCTGCCCGGCTTGACGGTGGGGGGATCGGCCAGCCAGCGCTTGAGGGCCGCCTCGAAGTCCTCGCCGTCCTCGGGCAGGGCGGCGCCGGCGAAGACGGTGCGGTACTGGTTGCCGAAGTGGGTCAGGTTGGGGCCGTTGAAGGCCTCGACGGCGATGATGTTGTCGTTGAGGCCGGTGTCGTTTTCGGCGAAGTCGACAGTGTGGCATTGGATACAGGCCTTGTTGGAGAACACCTGCAGTCCGTCCCACTCGGGGGTTCCCTCCTCGGGCACCGGAGCCGGCTCGAGTTGGGCGGCGATCCAGGCGTCGAAATCGGCTGGTGTGACCGCCTCGACATGCGCCCGCATCAGTGAATGCGACAGCCCGCAGAACTCGGCGCACTGGCCGTAGTAGGTGCCGGGCTCGTCGGCTTGGAGCCGGAGCACCGTTTCCTGGCCGGGGACCAGGTAGCGCTTGCCGTTGAGCTTGGGGATCCAGAAGTTGTGGATCACGTCGTCGGAGGTCATGACGGCACAGATCTCCTGGTCGGCGGGGACCACCATGACGTTGGCCGTCTCGATGGTGGTCCCTTCGGGGATGCCATCGATGCCGCTGTAGTGGTACTCGAACCACCATTGGTGGCCGATGACC
>JBBDRH010000115.1:0-1555 GCA_040905645.1 Actinomycetota bacterium | reverse complement strand
CACGCAGCGGAAGGCAGCCGCCTGATCAGCAATCCACAACATTTGACAATAGCTCCCCCCCGAGATCGCGACCAGAGGCTAAACCAACCTTGGAGCGATGCCCACGTTGAGGTACGAAGCCTTCCTGCCGAGGCACTAAAGCTAATCAACGCCCACCACCAGAGGTGGTGGTTTGTATGGGGGGATTCGCCCAAAGGGCTATGGCGTACTTGGGTCCTCCAATAGATCGAAGCCTTTGCGTTGCCGCTCCTCCTGCCGTTCCCGATCCTCCTGGTATCTCACATACCGGCGGCTCATTTCTTCATCCACTCCCACCGTACTCACGAAGTAGCCTCGAGCCCAGAAGTGGTTTCCCCAGTACGCTTCTGCCTCAGCTTCGGGTAGCTCTTGAACAGCTTGATCGCCAGCTTCCCCTTCAGCAATCCCATGAACGCCGACACCGACACCTTCGGTGGGATCGAACATACCAGGTGCACGTGATCCACCTGCACCGATAACGCCAACACTTCCACATCCCGCCACGACTACAGAACCCGGATGTCCCGTTCCACCAACTCCCCCACCGCCCCCGTCAGAATCCGGAATCGGTACTTCGGCACGAACACGATGTGGTAGTCGCACCGGTACACCGCATGCGACAACTTCCTGCTCATCCCTCCATACTATCCAGTACCCGCACCGCCCGGCTACGGGCCAAGCCCTACGGGACATTACCACCGTCAAAGACGGTGGATTGCTACGCTGAATTCAATTTAGGCCTGCCGTACTACGGACGCAATCGGGGTCCAGCGGAGCACTCAACGGCCATATCAGGGGGCCTTCGTCCGTCGGATCAAACGCCGAGGACGTCGCGGCACTGCAGCAGAATGGAGCGGCTGACAGGCTAACCGGGCCGCCTCGAAACGGACGCGGACTTCTTCGAGTAGCCCAGACAACAGCCCCAGGGGTGTGTCCGTCTGCCTCCGCCAGGCGTTCCCGACTGACGTGTGGGCGGGACGAGCAGCCAATGGTGACGCCATCAACGTGCGGCCGCCGTCATCTCTTCCTCCGGCTCCGGCGTCTCCGAAGGCTCGCTCCAGCGAACGCGCGGGAGGATCTTCCTCGGATCGATGTTGTCCCGGTAGCGGAGGACCTCCTCCAGCATTCCCGCGACCACGTCATCGGTCATCGGGTGAGGCTGGAGCCCCAGCTCGATCAGCCCGGAGTGGTTGGGATTGTAGTAGTGGTCCTCACTCTCCTTGCGCGGATTGGGAATGGACTTCACCTGCACGTCCAGCCCCATCGAGTCCCCCACCCGCTCGACCCGGTCGGCGAGCTCGTTGACCGAGAACGTCTCGGTGAACTGGTTGAAGACCCGGAGCTCGCCCGCGGCCGCGGGGGTGTTGAGCGCGAGGTCGACACACTGCATGGTGTCCTTGAGGTTCAGGTAGCCCCGGACCTGGCCGCCCTTCCCATACACGGTGAGCGGAACGCCCGCCACAGCCTGAACCAGGAACCGGTTGACGACGGTGCCGAAGATGTCGTCGTAGTGGAAGTTCGGCAGGAGCCGCGAGTC
>JBBDRH010000114.1:0-1559 GCA_040905645.1 Actinomycetota bacterium | reverse complement strand
TGGCTCTCTCAGGGGCGCGCCAGCGAAGGGGCCCGCGGAGCCCCCAGACTCCTGCCCCGTCCTACCTCCCCCCGTCGCCAGGAAAGGCCGTCTGAACTCCCTATCCGTGAAGTGTTTGACACGCGCGGCCTTCTCATGGAGGGTTGGCATCGCTCGCATATTCGGCATCTTTCGACAGGAACACATTCCAGCATCCGGAGGAGGTTTTCAATCATGACCACAATCCGCAGGTCGATGGGTATCATCGCTCTCTTCGTTTTCGTTCTTTTGCCGCTCACCGCCTGCGGCGAGGGCATCGACGTCGTGGATGCGGGCACCTACTCGGCCACCGTGGAGGAGGCCGTGGCCGACGAACAGGAGATTTACGTAGCCCTGGACGACGGCAGACACCTCGAACTCTACTTCTCCGAGGACACAGAGCTCCTCCAAGGGGGCGAGCCGGTGGAGTTTTCGGTGCTGGGTGCGGGCAGTTCGGTCCAGGTGACGGTGGAACGGGAGGGGAACCGGAACGTGCCCACCAGGGTGGAGATCATCAGTCCGTGATCTCCCCCGGAACCGGGAACGCAGTACTGCTTGGTCTTTTTGTCACTTAGGGGATGTCCAGCATGTGGCGCCTGGAATTGCTGCATCCCCTGAGTGCGCACTTCCCCATCGTGCTCACCTTCGTCGGGACCCTGTTCTGGTTTCTGGGGGCATGCGGTGGGCGCTGGCCCCGCCTCCAGGCGTTCTGGCCCGCTTCTGCGGTGCTGCTGGTCCTGGCTGCTCTTTCCGCCTGGTGGGCGGTAAAGACGGGACTCTGGGCAGACGAGGTCGTGGGTCGGGAGCTCTTTGATCCCCGGCCCCTCAAGGATCACGAAAACGGTGCATTTACCCTGACCTGGCTGTTGACCGGAGGCGTTGTTCTGGATCTGGGGCGACGCGCCTCAGCCGTGCCGTCCTGGGGCCGTCGGTGGGGAGGCTGGGTCGTGGCGGTCATGCTTCTGGCGTCCTGCGGACTCATGGGCTACGTAGCCCATCTCGGAGCCGGTCTCGTGTTCCAGCAGGGCGCCGGGGTAATGCTACCGCCTGACATGAACTGACCGGTCCGTCGTGGCCGACGAAATCGACGCTTAAAGGCTCCGCGATGGGCCCGTCGGATACTCGGATCAAGCCAAGCTCCCTGGCGTCTCCGGACCTTCCCCGGAAGGAATCCGCCCGAACAACACGAGAGGACGGCGGAAGCCCGGCGCACCTCGACCCATCGCTCAAGCCTCGCTTCTCGAGTCCACTTTTCCTTCCGCCATCCTCCCAAGCCCATCGTATCATTCCACCGTTATCGCGGGTTTGGCGCGATCAGCTTCGGCACTCATTCCAGTGACTCGTGTCAGCCGAAGGGCAGTATCTGGTGTCAGGGATAGGACATCCAAAGGCCCTTTCGGCTACCGTGAGAGGCCTGGTCGAGGTCGAGCTCGGGAGGGGCTCGGGGGTCGGTCGGGTCGAACGCGGGCGTCTGGTCGAAGTCGCCGGCGGGCGGGTGGCGGCTGCCGAGGCTACCCGCGGCCTACGACGAGCTGGGCCAT
>JBBDRH010000113.1:0-1563 GCA_040905645.1 Actinomycetota bacterium | reverse complement strand
GTAACGATCACCCAGTACCAGCTGCCCAGGTCAACGTCGGTCGGCACGGTCACGTCACGGGTAACCGTGTAGTCCGCGCCCGCCGCCAGGGAATCCGAGCGCGCCTCGGATGCCACCCAGAACGACCCGGCACCCACGGCGTCTGGATTCGGCGAGAGGTAGAGCCGGTCAGTCCAGCCCGCCAGCGCCGGCTGGCTGCCGTTGTTGCGCACCGTCCAGGTGACGGAGAGGGTCTCACTCAGCAGGGCTTCCGACGGGGCGTCAAAATCCGTCACCGTCAGGTCCGGGGCCGTCACCGTGATCGCTTTGGCCACGACGTTGTTTCCTTCATTGATCTCGCCCTGCACCCCCGTGGCATCGGTCACAAAGAGGAGGTAGAGGGAGCCGGTCGGCCCTTCCGGCAGGAGCAGGTCGCGCTCCACGGTGTAGGTGGCTCCGGCCGCCAGCGGGCGGTGCGCCGAGGGATTGTGGCTGTAAACGAGGGTGTCGGTATCCGGATTAAAGGTGGTGGCGGTGGAGAGATAGACACGGTCCAACCACGAGGCCAGCGCCGGGTGCTCACCCAGGTTTTCCACCGTCCAGCTCACAGAGATGGTCTCGCCCAGGATCGCGGCAGTCGGTGCCGTCGCCGCTGTCATGGCCAGGTCCGGGGCGTTGAGGGAAATCGGGTGCGCCACCAGGTTGTTGTTCTCGTTGGTTTCCCCCTGATAGTTGTAACGGTCGGTCACAAAGAGGAGGTAGAGGTTGCCGGTCGCCGTGCTTGGGAGAGTAAAGGTGCGCTCGATGGTGTAGCTCGCCCCTGCCGCCAGGGGGGTGTAGGCACTCGTCCACACGTCGGTCAGCCACGTGTCGTCTCCGCTCACCACGGTATCGCTCGAGAGCAGGACCGCATCATACCAGCCGGAAACCGAGGCCGGGTCGGAACCGATGTTTTCCACCGTCCAGCTCACCGTGATCTGTTGCCCGCCCGAGGCGGCGTCCGGAGCTTCTACAGACGTGATGGTCAAATCCGGCGCGCCGACTGTGATCGGCTCGGAGACTATGATATTGTTGGTCCTGTCTGGCTCCGGTATGTTCTGCCAGTTATCCAGCCGGAGGATGAAGTATTTTTGCCCCAACCCCAGAGAGGAGGGTACCGTGCCGGTCAGGGTAATAGTGAGCGTCTCGCCCGGCTCCAGCTGCAGCTGCTCATGGGAATGCGTGGCGGTAGTGACATCGTAGTAAGTGTTCAGCTGGGTGTCGTCCGAAAGATAGACCCGGTCGGATACCCAGGAGGCATCAACCGGCCCGTCTCCGGCGTTGCGGATGGTGTAAGTGAATTCCACCGAGCCGCCGATGGCCACAAATTCGGGATACTCGAAGGAGTCAATGACCAGATCCGGGGCCCGCATCACCACGTCGATGTCCGTCGCTTCATTTGGTGCCGTCAGCACAATTGGGTCAGCACCGGCATAGTCGTCCTTCCCATTATACCAGGTGGTGGTGTAGGAGTAGCTGGAAAAGCGGAGAAAATAAGTGCCGCTGGTCAGGCGGCTGAACCGGTAGCTGCCGTCCGCATGGCTG
>JBBDRH010000112.1:0-9473 GCA_040905645.1 Actinomycetota bacterium | reverse complement strand
GCTCATCGTTGCTGGCGTAGGTTCCCTCTTCCTTGTTTATGCGAGTTTTGCAGCGTGGTGGTTTGCGCGCCGACTTCCGAGGCGGGATTAACGACGTGTGCGGCGGCCTGAGCCTGGACTTGACCGGTTACGTTGACACCTTGATGAGTCGAGTTTAGCTTGCCAACTCCAAGGAATCGCTCAGTCTGATGGTCTCCGCTAGTACGAACCGGGGACTTATAGGTCGTAATGGACTATCGATCGAGTCCATGCTGACGCTTCTTTGCTCCGCCCTTCTCCACGAAGGGCTTGAGATACCTTCCGGTGTGGGAGCCGGAGACCTTCACAATCTCTTCCGGGGAGCCTTCGGCCACGATCTCGCCGCCGCCCCCGCCGCCCTCCGGCCCGAGGTCGATGATCCAGTCCGCCGTCTTGATCACGTCGAGGTTGTGCTCGATCACCACCACCGAGTTGCCCCGGTCCACCAGACCGTGCAGCACCAGGAGAAGTTTGGAGATGTCCTCGAAGTGAAGGCCGGTGGTCGGCTCATCGAGGATGTAGAGAGTCCTCCCGGTGGCCTTCTTGGCCAGTTCCGAGGCCAGCTTCACCCGCTGCGCCTCGCCTCCCGATAGGGTCGGCGCCGGCTGGCCGAGCTTCACGTACCCG
Source organism: Actinomycetota bacterium (assembly GCA_040905645.1). Lineage (GTDB taxonomy): Bacteria > Actinomycetota > CADDZG01 > JAHWKV01 > JAHWKV01 > JBBDRH01. The sequence goes on along the minus strand of JBBDRH010000112.1, from coordinate 8,828 downwards.
AGGCCGACGTCGCTCAGGGTTTGCAGGTGCCGGGCGATCTTCGGGATCGGCCGGAACAGCTCCAGCGCCTCCTCGATGCTCATCTGGAGGACCTCGGCGATGTTCTTGCTCTTGTAATGGACATCGAGGGTCTCGCGGTTGTATCTGCGGCCCTTGCACACCTCGCAGGTCACGTACATATCCGGCAGGAAGTACATCTCGATCTTGATCTGCCCGTCGCCCTGGCAGTTCTCGCACCGCCCGCCCTTGACGTTGAACGAGAAGCGCCCGGGCATATATCCGCGGACCCTCGCCTCCTCGGTCTGGGAGAACAGCTTGCGAATGTGATCGAACACCCCGGTGTAAGTGGCCGGGTTCGACCTCGGGGTACGGCCGATGGGCGACTGGTCGATGTCGATGACCTTGTCGATCGACTGCAGCCCCTCGATCGTGCGATGGCGCCCCGGCAGCATCTTGGCGCCGCTGAACAGATTGCGGTGGACCGCCCGGTAGAGGATCTCGTTCACGAGGGTGGACTTCCCCGAACCGGAGACTCCGGTCACGCAGGTGAAGACGCCCAGAGGGAACTCGACGTCGAGGTCTTTGAGGTTGTGCTCCCGGGCTCCCTTGACCAACAGACTCTGGCCCGTGGGCAGTCTGCGCTCCCTGGGCAGCGGGATCGACTTCCTGCCGGAAAGGTAGGCGCCGGTGAGCGATGACCTCTTGCTCAGCAGGCCCTTCACCGGGCCCGAGTAGATGACCTCCCCGCCGTGCTCCCCCGCCCCGGGGCCGATGTCGACCACGTGGTCGGCGACGCTGATCGTGTCCTGATCGTGTTCGACGACTATCAGGGTGTTCCCGAGGTCGCGCAGGCGCAGCAGGGTCTCGATCAGGCGCCGGTTGTCCCGCTGGTGCAGGCCGACGGAGGGCTCGTCGAGGATGTACAGCACGCCCACCAGCCCGCTCCCTATCTGGGTGGCCAGACGGATCCGCTGCGCCTCTCCCCCGGCCAGGGTCGCCGCCGATCGTTCCACGGAAAGGTAGTCCAGACCCACGTCGATAAGGAACCCGAGCCGTTCGTTAATCTCCTTGAGCACGCGGTCGGCGATGGCGTGCTCGCGCTCGGTCAGCTCGATCGACCCGAGGAACTTCTCGGCCTCCAGGATCGACATCCGGCTCATCTCCCAGATGTTGAGGCCCCCGACGGTCACCGCCAGCGATGCCGGCTTCAGACGGGCTCCGTGGCAGGCCGGGCACGGAACCTCACGGAAAAACTGCTCGATGCGCTCCCGAGCCATGTCGGACTCGGCCTCGCCCCTCCTGCGCTCCAGCCAGGGGACCACGCCCTCGAAGGTCGTGTGGTACTGCCGGACCCGGCCGTAGCGGTTTTTGTACTTGATGAAGACCTCTTCCGCGCCGGTTCCGTAAAGGATCTTGCTGCGCTGCTCCTCGCTCAGCTCACCCCACGGGGTGTCGACCGAAAAGCCGAACTTCTCGGCGACCGCCTCCATCATCCTGATGAAGTATTCCAGCCGGGCATTCGACCACGGGCGTATCGCCCCGCCCTTTATCGACAGCTCCGGGTTGGAGACGATCAGATCGGCATCGACCTCCAGGTGGGTTCCCAGACCGTCGCAGCGGGGGCATGCGCCGTAGGGAGTGTTGAAGCTGAAATTGCGCGGAGCGAGCTCGTCGAACGAGATGCCGCAGCTCACGCAGGCGGCGCTCTCCGAGAACTGCAGCGTCTGGTCGGAGTCGACGAGCTGGATCGACACCAGCCCCTCCCCCAGGCGCAGTGCGGTCTCCACGGAGTCGGTCAGCCGTCTCTGAATCTCGGGCTTCAGAACCAGCCGGTCCACCACCACCTCGATGTCGTGCTTGTAGTAGCGGTCCAGGCGCGTCTTGACCGACAGGTCGATCATCTCGCCGTCCACCCTCGCCCGGGCATAGCCCTTGCGGGCCAGGTCCTCCAACAGAGCCTCGTACTCGCCCTTCTTGCCCCGGATGATCGGCGCCAGCACCTGGAAGCGGGTGCCTTCGGGCATCTCGAGAACGTGGTCGACAATCTGTTCGGGGGTCTGGCGTTCGATGGGCCTCCCGCAGTTGGGGCAGTGAGGCTTACCGATCCGGGCGTACATCAGGCGCAGGTAGTCGTAGATCTCGGTGATCGTGCCGACCGTCGAGCGTGGGTTTCGGGAGGCCGATTTCTGATCGATGGAGATCGCAGGCGAGAGCCCCTCGATGAAATCGACCTCGGGCTTTTGCATCTGCCCGAGGAACTGGCGCGCGTAGGAGGAGAGGCTCTCGACGTAGCGCCTCTGCCCCTCGGCGTAGATCGTGTCGAATGCCAGCGACGACTTACCGGATCCGGAGATGCCGGTGAACACAATCATGGCGTCTCGCGGCAGCTCCAGGTGGATGTCTTTGAGGTTGTGCTCCCGAGCCCCGCGGATCACCAGGTGGCTGGCCGTGCCGGCCTTGTTCGTGGCGGTCATTCAGCCCATTGTCACACGTACGGCCTTCGAAAAACGCCCGCCCTAAACGGCTCTTCGCGCCGCCAGCCGGTCGCCCAGCCAGGCGCCCACGCCCGGGAGCATGATCGCCAGGACCGGCGCCACCGTATTGACTCGGGCACTGGCCAGAGCCACCGCCGCCGCCAGCCCCACCATGCCGCCGGCAGTCGCCAGCTTGCGAGCCGCTCGTCCCTCCGTGGCTCCTCCGAAGCGGGCCGCAACCTTCACCCCGAGCCACACGCCTAGGATCCCGCCCACGGCCGCGGCAAGAACCACCGGCACCCCGACGGCGTTGCCCTTGATGCCCAGCAGCAGAGCAAGCAGAGCACCCACTGCGCCGCCGATGGTCAAATTGAATCCGGTCGTGGCCGAGACCACGGTCACCATCAGCACTCCCTGACCTCCCGCCGGCGGAGGCGCCTGCTTGCGGGGAGTGCGATGGCCGTTGGCGGTAGGGTCGAACCTGGGGCTAGGCAAGGGCTTTCAGTTCCCGCTTGAGATCGGCAACCTCGTCCCGCAGCCGTGCCGCGTACTCGAACCGCAGCCCTTTGGCGGCCTCGTGCATCTCCGACTCCAGCGACTGGACCAGGCGCACCAGCTCGTCTTTGGGCAGTGAGATCTCCTTTCGCTCCCGGGATCGCCGGCTCTTGCCCTTGGGCAGCATGCCGTCTGACTCGGCCCCCAGGAGTATGTCCGAGATGGTGCGGCGAATGGTCGTCGGGTCGATGCCGTGCTCGGCATTGTACGCGAGCTGGATCTCCCGCCTGCGGGTGGCTTCTGAGATCGCGGCCCGCATCGAGTCGGTCACATGCTCGGCGTACATGATCACCTGGCCCTCGACGTTGCGGGCGGCCCGCCCCATCGTCTGGATGAGGGAGGTCTGGGACCGAAGAAATCCCTCCTTGTCCGCATCCAGGATCGCCACCAGGGAGACCTCCGGAAGATCGAGCCCCTCCCGCAGGAGGTTGATGCCCACGAGGACGTCGAACTCCCCCAGCCGCAGGTCCCGAAGGATCTGGATCCGGGTGATGGTGTCGACGTCGGAGTGCAGGTAGCGCACCTTGATGCCCGACTCGAGCAGGTAGTCGGTAAGGTCCTCGGCCATGCGCTTGGTGAGCGTGGTCACCAGGACTCGCTGCTCTCTCTCGACGCGCAGGTGGATCTCCGCCATCAGGTCGTCGATCTGGCCCCTGGTGGGCCTGACGGTCACCTCCGGGTCTGCGAGCCCGGTGGGCCTGACGATCTGCTCGACCACCTGGCTGGAGACCTGCAGCTCGTAGGAGCTCGGTGTAGCCGACATGAAGATGGTGTCGCCCACGCGGTCGATGAACTCGTCGAACCTCAGCGGCCGGTTGTCCCTGGCCGACGGGAGGCGAAACCCGTGCTCCACCAGTATGTCCTTGCGGCTCCGGTCGCCCTCGTACATGCCGTGAAGCTGGCCGATCGTGACGTGCGACTCGTCGATGACGGTGAGAAAGTCGTTCGGGAAATAGTCGAGCAGCGTGAACGGCGGCGACTCTGGCTCGCGCCCATCCATGTGCCGCGAGTAGTTCTCGATCCCGTTGCAGAACCCGACCTGCTCCATCATCTCGAGGTCGTACTCGGTGCGCATGCGCAGGCGCTGCGCCTCCAGGAGCTTGGTCTGAGATTCGAGCTCGGCGAGCCTGGCGGCCAGCTCCTCCTTGATCCCCTCGATCGCCCTCTGCATCCGAGGGTCGGAGGTGACGTAGTGGGAGGCCGGGAAGATCGTGAGGCTCTCCTGGCTGCCGAGATGCTCGCCGGTGACCGTGTCTATCCGCACCAGCCGCTCGATGGTGTCGCCGAACAGCTCCACCCTCACCGCGGTCTGCTCGTAGGCGGGGAAGATGTCGATGGTGTCGCCTCTGACCCGGAACTTGCCTCTCACGAAGTTGAGCTCGTTGCGCTCGTATGCGATGTCCACCAGGCGGCGAAGAATGGACTGCTGGGGGTAGTCGGATCCCACGGCCAGCCTCAACAGCTGAGTCTCGTACTCCTGGGGAGAGCCCAGGCCGTAGATACATGAGACGCTGGCCACGATGATCACGTCCCTCCGGCTCAGCAGCGCCGAGGTGGCCGAGTGCCTCAGGCGGTCAATCTCGTCGTTGAGCGAGGAGTCCTTCTCGATGTAGGTGTCGCTCGACGGGATGTACGCCTCGGGCTGGTAGTAGTCGTAGTAGGAGACGAAGTACTCGACCGCGTTGGCCGGGAAGAACTCCTTCAGCTCGTTGGTTAGCTGGGCGGCCAGGCTCTTGTTGGGGGCTATCACCAGGGTGGGCCGCTGCGCGTTCTGGATCACCCCTGCGATCGTGAACCCCTTGCCCGAACCGGTGATACCCAGGAGCGTCTGGCGGGCGTGCCCCTCCTTCAGGCCGCGCGAAAGATCGGCAATAGCTTTGGGCTGGTCGCCGCTGGGTTCCCACTCCGAGACGATCTTGAAATCAGGCACGGGGTTGATTTAAGTATCGAGTATCGGCAAAAGCTGATCCAGCGAGCCTATGCGCACGCCCTCGAAGCCGATGTGGCGGCCCCTCCTGTCGATGAGAACCGCGTCCATGCCCACCGCCTGCGCTCCCTCGACATCAATTCGCGGGTGGTCCCCCACATACATGGCATCTTCGGCATCGATGCCCGAGCGCTCCAGGGCCAGCCTGAAGATCTTGGGGTCGGGCTTCTCGACTCCTTCCTTGCCGGAGATCACCATGAGATCGAACAGCCCGGCCACCTTCATCTCGATCAGCATCCCCTCCAGCCACTCCTCGAAGTTGGAGATGAGCCCGACCGTGAGACCCGCCTTCTTAACCGCCAGCAGGGTGGGGATGGAGTCCGGGAACAGCTTGTAGGACTCGTACTCCGTGAACTTGGAGTAAAGCGCCCCGGCGATCGAGCCGTCGGGATCGGGAACCTCGACCTCGGCCAGAGCAGTGCCGTATAAGGTGCCCCAGAACTTCAAGGAGGCCTCCCGGGAGATGGACCAGGAGCTGACCGCCAGCTTGTCGATCACCTCGGCAAAAGTCGGGGCCATCTGCTCGAAGACCTCGGCAACCTTCTCGGACGGCCGGTCGAAGCCCTGCTCGGAAAGAACTCTGGAAAAGAGCTCGTGAAAAGAGGGATGCGGGGAAAGTAGGGTTTCCCCCGCGTCGAAGAAGACTGCCTTCAATCTCACTTTCTCAGAGTATTACGAAGCTGTGACAGATCTTGACCTGAATGCCACACGTGACGGTCGGAGGCCGATTACTCCGACACCGAACCTTCCTCACCCGGCTCACGTACCTTCAAGGCGGCAGCTGCATCCCGGCGAACGCCCTCGTCGGGATCGTCGAGCAGACAGGTTAGAACCGCTCGAATCTCAGGAGAGTCGGCGGTGATGGTCTCGACAAAGTCATAGACCGCATAGCCGCGAACGTCGTCGACGGGGTCCCGAGCAAGCCGTAGCAGGACCTCAACGACCCTGGGATCGTTGGGCCCGCAGCCGGCGAAGCCGAAGGCAATGGTTTGCCGAATCCGGTCATTGGGATGATTCGAGAATCCGACCAGGGTGTCGATGACCCGGGGATTGCCCGTGTACCAAAGGCAGGATAAGACCCAATAGAGCACGTCGTCGTCCTCTTCGGTTTCGACCATCTCTTCCAGCAGAGGCCACGTCTCCGCGCAAACCGGCCTTTTATCGGAGGGTCCCAGCTCTCGCAGAATCCTGAGGCCCAAGATTCGCTCTTCGGGTCGGTCATCACGGCAGAGCACCTTAGCGGCCTCGAAGACTTCCCTCGATCCCCGCTCGTGTAATGCGACCAATAGGTCATATCGCGAGACTTCTCCCCTGGCATGAGCCTCATCCGCCGCCTCACCCTCAACAACCTCGGCGCCGGGACGCATTTGACGAAGTAGCTCGATCATGTGCTGAGTCGAGTACCCGGCGAAATGAGCCGCGAGCTTGCCGTGCGTCGGCGGATCCAATCTCGGACGCCGGGGAATGGGAAGCGCCAATTTGACGATCAGGTCTCGCTGAGGCCGCCCGCTTGGCGGTCCTGAAATTTCGACCAGACCCGGTCGACCGCTGATTCCAGCTCGGCCAGGGTCCCTGTGTTCTCAATGACGTAGTCCGCGGCGGCCCGCCGGGCGGCCGAGTTGATCTGCGCGCCGATGCGCGCCACCGCTTCCCGCTCGTTCATGCCTCGCCCGGCGGCCAGCCTCTCGACCTGGAGGCTGACGGTGCTGTCGACCACGATCAGGGCATCCAGCTTCAGCTCGCCGGATTCCCACGGGGCCGACTCGACGAGAAGGGCTGCCTCGACGACCCGCACCTTCGATGAGTCGGTTTCCGACAGACGCCTTCGGATCTCGGAAAAGATCCGGGGATGCAGCACGGCGTTCAGCTCCATGCGAGCCCGCGGATCGGAAAAAACCATCTCCCCGAGCTTCTCCCGGTCCAGGGTCCCATCGCTCCGAAGGATGCCGGGTCCGAAATGTTCGCGGATCTCTTCCAGAGCCGGCATCCCGGGCTCGACGAGCTCGCGGGCGATGGCGTCGGCATCGAACACAATGGCGCCTTTGGCGGTGAGAAGTGCGGCAACCTCGGACTTGCCCGATGCGATCCCGCCGGTAAGTCCGATGATGGGCACCAGAGCCCTCTAGGCCCGGTCTCGCCTCATCGTTTCCAGGATGGATTCCAGGGACTCCTCCGAGTCCTCGACACCCAGGTCCAGCATCTCCCCGGCCATCTCCTGCTCCTCGGGCCGGGCGGGGTCGCTGGCCGGGGCATCACGAGGCTCCGGCGGGGATGCCGCTTCCGGAGCGGGTGCCGGCGCAGCTTCGGCGAGCGGTTCCGGTTCGGGCTCCAGCTCAAACTCGGGTTCGAACTCCAGGTTGGGCTCCACCTCGAAATCGGGGCCCGATGCAACCTGCTCGGGGGCTGCCGGTGCCGGGGCGGGGGCAACCGGTGCAGGCTGGGCGAGCGCCTCGGCCGGCGGCTCGGCGCCGGCTTCGTCGGCCGGAGCGGCAGGAGCCGAAGGAGTGACCGGAGCGTTACCGGCCTGCTTGAGCGACAGGCTGATGCGGCGCCTTTCGAGCTCCACGTCGATGACTCTGACCTGGACCTCCTGACCGAGCTGGACCACCTGCTCGGGCAGCTCGATGTGCGACTCGGACAGCTCCGAGATGTGTGCCAGGCCCTCGATGCCGTCGGCGACCTTGATGAACGCCCCAAAGGGCACGAGCTTGGTGATGACCCCGGTTACCGAGTCTCCCGTCTTGTGAGCACGGGCGAACGCCTGCCACGGGTCCTCCTGGGTGTTCTTCAAGGAGAGCGAAACCCGGTCGCGCTCGGGCTCGACGCTCAGAACCTCGACCTCGATCTCCTGGCCCACCTGGACCACCTCGCTGGGATGGTCGACATGCCTCCAGGACAGCTCGGACACGTGAACCAGGCCGTCCACCCCGCCGAGATCGACGAAGGCTCCGAAGTTGACCACGGAGGAGACCGTTCCGGTCCTCCTCTCGCCCACCGCCAGGTTGGCCAGGAAGTCCTTGCGCTGCTCGAAGTGCGCCTCCTCGAGGTAGGCCCGGCGCGAAAGCACCACGTTGTTGCGGTTCTTGTCGAGCTCGATGATCTTGCACTCCAGCTCTTTGCCCACGAACTGCTGCAGGTCCCTAACCCGGCGGAGCTCCACCAGCGATGCGGGTAGGAATCCCCGCAAACCCACATCTACGATGAGACCGCCCTTCACTACTTCGATGACGGTGCCCTTGACCACCTTGCCGGCACGCTTGAACTCCTCGATTCGGCCCCAGGCGCGCTCGTAGGATGCCCTCTTCTTGGAGAGGATCAGACGCCCTTCCTTGTCCTCCTTCTGAAGGACCAGGGCCTCGATCTGCTCGCCCAGTGAGACGATCTCCGAGGGGTCGACGTCGTGGCGCAGCGAGAGCTCCCGCGCCGGGATAACTCCCTCCGACTTGTAGCCGATATCTACGAGGACTTCCTCTTTGTCGATCTTGACGATGGTCCCGCTTACCAGATCACCGTCGGAAAAGGGCTTGATGGTGGCGTCGATCGCAGCAATGAGGTCCTCGATATCGGAGCCGACATCATTGGTGGTGATGTCGTTGCTGAGGGGCATCTCGCGGCTCGAAGAGCCAATGCCAGAAACTATTGACATTCCGTTAACAACTCCTTGTTGCCCGGTCTCGGGCGGGGATTCTCCTCGTCTGAACAAGCCCGAAGGCAAAGAAGAGTCTAGCACTCACTGTGTCGGGAGCGACCTGGACGAGCTAGTGCAGCGTCTGAGAAATAGGGTGGGCACCGAGAGCGTCCAGGCGCCCCGA
>JBBDRH010000111.1:0-9499 GCA_040905645.1 Actinomycetota bacterium | reverse complement strand
CTCGAGCTGGTCGTTGAACGCCTTCTCACTCGGGAACTGAGACTTGAGGTCCTTCAGCACGGCATCGGCCGCCGGCTGAACGCTGCTCTCTGTGATCCTCATGGTCCGGGCCTTTTGAAGCGCCACCTCATCGCGAATCAGCATGCTGAGGATCTCACGCTGTGCGTCCACCCGGTTGGCCGCAGATCCCGGCCCCTTGAACGGCTTTGCCGTTTCGGGATCGGCCATGATGCCGGTCAGCTGCTCGGCGATCTTGCTCTCGGGAATCTTGGTGCAGCTGATCTCCCCGCACACCAGCGCAGCAGTGGGTGCGAAGTAGCTGCCGCCGAGGTTGCTGCCGCACGCGCTCAGGACGAGCGAGGACAGAACCAGAATTTTCGAGAAGGTCTTTCGCATTGTTACCTGGGATCGAGAATATCATGCAGGCTGTTCAGAACCCATCCCGGCACGTCGGCCGCGGGAACCGTCATGAGCAGGGTGCCCGAGGCCTCCTTGTAGATCGATCCGGGATACTTTCGCCTCAGACGCACCTGCTGAGACTCGGCCAGCTGCGGCACCGGACGGATCTTAATGACGCCATCCCGCACCGCGGCGTCCTCGATTCCCTGCTCGGATAGGTAGGCGCGCAGCTCGGCCACGGTCAGCAAACTGCTCAGAGACGTCGGAACAGGGCCATACCGATCGTTTAACTCCTCCGCAAGCGCGGCGGCGTCCTGCGGGGAGCGGATCCGTTCGATCTGCCGGTAGGCGTCCATTCGCAGCGACTCCCGGGCGATGTAGTCCGCCGGGATGTAGGCATCCGACGGAATGTCGAGGCGGACCTTCAGCTTCGGCTCGGGCTTGGTGCCCGAGAGCTCGGTGATCGCCTCGTTCATCATCCTTATGTAGAGGTCAAACCCGACTGCGGCGATGTGGCCCGACTGCTCGGCGCCCAGCAAGTTGCCCGCTCCCCTCAGCTCGAGGTCCCGCAGGGCAATCTTGAACCCGCTCCCCAGCTCGGTGAACTCGGAGAGAGTCTTGAGGCGCTCGTGGGCCTCGTCGGTCAGGACCGCCTCATGGGGATAGAAGAAGTAGGCGTAGGCGCGCTCTCGGGCCCGGCCCACCCTTCCCCTGAGCTGGTAGAGCTGGGAGAGGCCCAGCAGGTCGGCCCGCTCGACGATGAGCGTGTTCATCGCGGGGATGTCCAGACCGCTCTCGATGATCGTGGTGCACACCAGTACGTCGATCTTGCCGTCCCAGACATCGAGCATCACCCTCTCCAGCTCTGCCTCGGACATCTGGCCGTGGGCAATCGACACCCGGGCGCCCGGCACCAGCGCCGAGATCCGGCGAGCCGAGGCCTTGATCGAGCTGACCCGGTTGTGGACGAAGAAGACCTGTCCGTCCCGGGCAAGCTCCCGGCGAATCGCGGCCTGAACCATCCGGTTGTCATAACCGCCTACGTAGGTCATCACCGGGCGCCGATCCAGCGGCGGGGTGTCCATCAAAGAGAGGTCCCGAATACCGGTCAGCCCCATCTCGAGCGTCCTGGGAATCGGCGTCGCGGTCATCGTGATTACGTCCACCCGCTCCCGTAGCTGCTTGATCTTCTCCTTGTGCTTGACCCCGAACCGCTGCTCCTCGTCGACCACGAGCAGGCCGAGGTCATGGAACTTGATGTCGCCCTGAAGGAGCCGGTGGGTGCCCACGACCACGTCGACCCTGCCCGTCTTGATTCCCTCCAGGACCGCCGCCTGTTCAGTGCCACTGAGGAAGCGTGAGAGCTGAGCCACGTTCACAGGAAAGCCGCCGAAACGTTCCTTGAACGTCTGGTGATGCTGCTGAGCGAGGATCGTGGTGGGTACCAGGACGGCGACCTGCTTGGAGTCCTGCACCGCCTTGAAGGCCGCCCTGACCGCCACCTCGGTCTTGCCGTAGCCCACGTCGCCGCAGATCAGCCGGTCCATCGGGATCGGCCGCTCCATGTCGCTCTTCACATCGTCGATGGCGCGCTGCTGGTCGGGAGTCTCGAGGTGCGGGAAGGCATTCTCCAGCTCGGTCTGCCAGGGGGTATCGGGCGAGAACGAATGCCCCTCGGAGCGGACACGGGTCGAATAAAGCCGGATCAGATCCTTTGCGATGTCCTGGACTGCCCTGCGAGCTCTGGACTTCGACTTCTCCCACTCCCCGGTGCCCAGTCGATTCAGCCGGGGGGTCTCCCCCCCGGTGTACTTGGTGACCGCGTCGAGCTGCTCGGTCGGCAGGTAGAGCTTGTCTCCGGAAGCGTAGGAGATCACCAGGTAGTCCCTGCTGATCCCGGCCAACTCGCGGGTGAGCATGCCGTGGTACCTTCCCACTCCATAGGTCTCGTGGACCACGTAGTCGCCGGAGGCAAGCTGCAGCACGAGGGCGGTGGCCCTGGCCGGAGGAGCCGCCCCGGCGGCCGCCACAGGCCTTCGCCGGCCGAACAGATCGGTCTCACCCACCACTGCGACCGCGGGCCCCTCCGGGAGCCGGAGCAGGAACCCCTTGCCCACCGAGTCCGCGGTTATCGCCGCCCTGCCCGGCTTGGGCTCCCCTATGGGCAGTCCCAGACCGGCCTCGGCAAGGATCTCCTTCGCCCGGGAGGTCGTCGCACCTGCGGCAACCATCACGCCGGCCCCCTCCCTTTGTAGCTCCGACAGCGCCGACGCCAGCCGCTCGGGCCTGCCCGCGAATTCGTCCCAGCCGGTCACATCCAGGGTCAGGGCCTCCTCGCCCCGGCCGAACTGCCACAGCTCGATCACGTTCGAACCCGACGCCACCTCATCGAATTCGACGAACAGCCCCTGCGACTCCGGTCCACCCCACCCGACGGCCTGTTCGGCGAAGTCGGCGCTTCGATCCCGGCACAATTTCGGATCGCAGATGACCACGTGGGCGCCCTCAGGCAGAAAGTCGGTGAGCGGCTTCAGGGGGCCGGCCAGCAGGCTGAGGTACGCCTCCATACCCGGAAAAGCGATCCCCTCGGCCAGCTTCTCCAGGTCCTCACGGAGCTCGCTCTCGGAGGGCTGCGTGGAAAGAAGCTCGGCAGCCCTCCGCTTGACGGCGGCATCCATCCTGAGCTCCCGGCTGGGGGTGACCTCCACTGAGTCCAGAGGCTGGGCGCTGCGCTGGCTCGAGACGGAAAAGGTCCTCAGGTCGGTGACCTCGTCACCGAAGAACTCGACCCTGACCGGGTCGGCGCGGTCGGCCGGGAAGATGTCCAGCAGCCCCCCCCGAACGGAGAACTCGCCTCGCCTCTCCACGAGATAGTTGCGCTCGAAGCCAAAGTCGACGAGCCGGGCGACGGTTTCGTCCATCGAAACCTCTTCCCCGCGGACCAGCCGGACGGACGCCGACGGCGGGTCGGCCACCGCCTGAACCACCCCGCGGACCGAGGTGACTATTACCTTGGGACCGGAACCCTCGACCAGGTCTCTCAGGATCTTGATCCGGCGGCCCATGGTCTCGAGCGTGGGCGACATGGCTTCGCCCGGAAGGACCTCCCACGCCGGGAACAAAGCTACGTCCTCGGGATCCATCCATACCTTCATGGCACGAACGAATGCCTCGGCGTCGCGGCTGCGGGCAAGGACGACCAGAGTCACCGGGCTCCGGCGCGCCAGGCCGGCCACGGTGAACGGGCGGACCGTCTCGGCGGCGCCGCCACCCCCCTGAACGACCATCTCCCCCAGGACGCCGGTGGAGTCCCACACCTTGACTAAATCATTCATTCAGTTGTCCACTCGTTGAGTTGAACTTGTTCATCGTCGCCTGGAGCCCGTCGTGGATTAGCGAAAGGACTGCGTCGGCGGCCCTGGCTTCTACATCGATGAGCACGGGCGCATCGTTGCGGGAGATCGGCTCGAGCACGAACTTGCTCGGCTCCTGCGCCGGGTTGGCGGACCGGCCCACGCCGATACGCACCCGGTAGAAGTCCCTGGTTCCCAGCGCTTCAACGACCGAATCGACTCCGTGGTGCCCCGCCGTCCCGCCCCCGAACTTGACCCTGAGGCTGCCGGCGGGCAGATCGATCTCGTCGTGCACAACGATGAGGTGCTCCGGGTCTATTCCCTTCTGGCGGACCAGGGCGGCAACTGCTCTGCCGCTCTCGTTCATGTAGGTCGAGGGGCAGGCCAGGACGAGGCGCACACCATCGGTATGTGTGTCGCCTGCGCGCGCGGGCGCCCTGTTCGACTTAAGCTTTACGCCGAGCTTGGCGGCCAGCCGTTCCACGGCCCGCTTGCCGGCGTTGTGGCGCGTACCCCCGTAGCGGGTGCCCCGGTTGCCCAGACCCACCGCCATCCAAGGGGCATGAGAAATAGACATAAGAGTCCTTGATTCGTTGCAGAGGTTCGAGGAAATACTACGGCTTGCCGGCGGCTGCTAACCTTCTGCCGGCTCGGTCGGTGCCTCGGTCTCCGCGGCAGCCTCAGCTTCTTCAGTCGCCGCCGCCTCCAGCTCCTCCTCGGTCGGCTCCGGCTCGACCTGCAGCACGATCTCCGAGTGCACCGACAGCAGGAGCTCATCGGGATCGCTCAGAATCTCCACACCCGCAGGCGCTTTGATATCGCCGATCGACAGCGACTGGCCCATGGTCAGGCCGGAGACATCGACCTCGATCGAATCGGGAATCTCAGCGGGCAGAGCCTCGACCGAAAGGGTGTGGATGAAGTGATCCAGCTGGCCACCCTCCTTGACTCCGCGGGCTTCGCCCACCAGATGAATCGGGACCTCGGCATGGATCTTCACGTTGCGGGCAACGTTGACGAAGTCGACGTGCACCAGCGAGCGCCTGATGGGGTGCCTTTGGATCTCCCGGGGCACCGCCAGATGGGACTTGCCGTCGATCTTGAGGTTGAGCAGGACATTGGCGCCGGCCTCGGTGTGAAGAGCGTGGCTCATCTGTCGAGCATCGACATATAACGGCTGCGGGGGCACCGAGGGTCCGTAGAAAACCGCGGGTACCATCCCGGCCGCGCGCGCTCTCCGAGCGGGCCCTTTGCCCTTTTCAGTGCGCGGCTGTACCTCGAGGGTGATCTCCATTCTTGGCAAGTGTAACCCGTCCGTCCGGTCGAGGTCGCGCTCTCCGGCCGGACGCAGCAAGGGCACGCGAAGCGAACCCAACCGGTGCCCGGTTTGACGATCGCGTGTCCGCCGTGAGCGGGGCCTGTAGGTCGAGTTACCTTCCCGGCGGGACCGGCTCTGAGGCAGCTGGCGTGGCTTGAAGTGCGTACCCATCGACCGGCAGGCGAAGGCGCTGGAAACGATGAACAACATAGCGATGAAGGCAGCCACGGACCCAGCCAGAAAGCCCCTCTCCACGCGCAGCAGAAGCGGCCCACTCAGTTCACGGGGATGGCCAGCCAGAGAAGATCCGAAACGGGGACCCTCGGGAGCTTTTTGGTCTTAACGGGGAGCGGCTTCGGTGTTACTGGATCCGAGACCTCAGCCTCCCTGACCTCGACCTTCATCGCCTCCGCAACCCGAGGACGCTCAAGAAAAAGCTGGAGAACACGGTTTGAAACCCAAGAGTGAGAGCGGTGAGCGAGGGAATCAGCAGCCGCAGACTCTCCGAAGCGTTGAGGGGGCCGAATGACTGCGCCCTCCACTGAAAGAACGAGTAGAGCGCTCCGCCCACCCCTGCGGCCAGCAGGGAGAGGCCCACGACCAAGCCGGCCTCGAGATTGACATGGCGAAACACGCGACTCAGGCGTTTATCCTCGGGCAGAAGGCCCTCACTGATGGCAAAGAACTTGGTCAGAGCCGAAAAGACCACCGACTGGTAGCCCACTACGATGGCGGCGGATGCGGCCAGCAGAGTCTGGACGTCGAAGCCCACGTCGCCGACGAACCTGGCGCTCGGGTAAAGCCACAAGGACGTGGCCAGTCCCAGGAGCATCAACAGCAGCCCGGGGTAGAGGAACAGCCAGTTCGGGCTGTACATGAGCAGGAAACGAAGGTGGCGCCATCCGTCCCTCCAGCTGGAGAGGTGCGGCGCGCGGGTGCGCCCATCGGGCGAAAGAGTGGTGGGGATCTCGGTGATGCTCAGCTTGTGAAGGCTCGCCTTGACGATCATCTCGCTGGCGAACTCCATGCCCATCGAGCGCAGATCCATCCCCAGGATTGCTTTCCGATCGAAGCCCCTCAGGCCGCAGTTCACGTCTCCGACCGGGCTGCGGTAGAAAAGGCGCTCCACGGCAGTCAGAACCGGGGTGCCCAGGTAGCGGTGCAGATTGGGCATCGCCCCGGGCTTGATTCCACCCTTGAACCGGTTGCCCATGACCAGCTGGTACCCCTGCCGGAGCTTTTCGACAAACGGGCCGAGGTCGCTGAAGTCGTAGCTGTCGTCGGCGTCGCCCATGATGACGAAGCGGCCCTCAGCGGCGACTATCCCGCCGAGCAGGGCGCTGCCGTAGCCTTTGTCCTTGACATGTAGCACCCGGGCTCCGAGCTCGAGCGCTATGTCCTGCGAGCCGTCGGTGCTCCCGTTGTCGGCAATGACGACCTCGCCCTGGATCCCCAGCTCGTCGAGCGATTGCTGGGCTTTGGTTATGCACGTCGCCAGCGTCTCCGCCTCGTTGAGGCAGGGCATAACGATAGAAAGCTCGAGCCCTGAGTCTTCAGCCACAGGACGTAGTATTTCTAATCTTCGACCCGAAGGCCTTCTGGGGGTGGGGATGATCATCTGAATTGCCCTATCCCGATCCCAGGAGTAGCGCGCTTCATAGCAAGTTCCTTTGCCGATTTCTAATTACTTCTACCGGCACAACTCGCCAGAATGTCTAGGGAAACTGAGAAATTTCCCTTTACTCGTCCTCGGGGATGCGCCTTTCCGGCGGAATGGCCTCGAGGTGCTCTCCCTGGAAGATCTCCGAGACCGACTCGTCCTCGAAAACGGCTTTGATCGTGGAGGCCAGGATCTGGGCGATCGAGAGAACCGTGATCTTCTCCGACATGGCCTGCGACGGGGCGGGGAGCGTGTTGGTGACAATCACCTCGGTAAGGGGGGATTCTTCGATCCGCTCCATCGCCGGCGGCGAGAAAATCCCGTGGGTGGCCACCGCGATCACCGATTCGGCCCCTTGATCCATCAGCTCCATCACACCCCCGCACAGGGTTCCAGCGGTGTCGATCATGTCGTCCACCACCAGGCACCTCCTGCCGGTGACATCACCCAGCACTCCTGCAGTTTGGGAGAAGTTGTGCACATCCGGCCTGCGGCTCTTGTGCATGACCGCGATCGGGGCTCTCAGGTGCCTCGCAAACTTGGCGGCGTGGCCGGCCCGGCCCGCGTCCGGCGCCACGACCACCAGGTTGTCGGGATACTTGTTCTCCACATAGTGCGAAAGGATCGGAAGCGCGGTCAGATGGTCCACCGGGCCGTCGAAGAAGCCTTGAGTCTGCCCGCTGTGAAGGTCCACCGTCAGCACCCGGTCGGCGCCGGCAGCAGCCAGCAGGTCCATGACCAACCGGGCCGAAATCGGCTCCCGTGCAAGGGACTTGCGGTCCTGGCGGGAGTATCCGTAGAACGGAATCACCGCGTTGATCCGCTTGGCACTGGCCCGTTTCAGGGCGTCGATCATGCACAGCTGCTCCATGATCATCTCGTTCACAGGGTGGCAGTGGCTCTGGAGGACGAAAGCGTCGGTTCCCCGCACCGACTCCTGAAATCGGACGTAAACCTCGCCCGAGGCAAACCGGCTCACTTCCACCTCGCCCAGGCGCACTCCGAGGTCTGCGGCAATCTCCTTGGCGAGCCCGGGGTTGGAGGTCCCCGAGAAGATCATCGCTCTCTTTTTCACCAAGAGTTCCATTGCTACTTAAGGCTTTCGCTCTCTCATGGGCCGTGCCGGCACGCCCGCCACGATCTGCCCGTCGGAAACATCTCTGGTCACAACCGATCCTGCTCCGGTGCCCGCCCGGCGGCCCAGCTTCACCGGAGCGACCAGCGTGGTGTCCGAGCCGGTGAAGGCTGCGTCGCCTATTACGGTCTTGGACTTTAGCTTGCTCTCGCTATCGTAGTTGGCTGTGATCGTTCCGGCGCCCAGATTCACCCCGGATCCGATCTCGGCGTCGCCTACGTAGGACAGATGCGGCACCTTGGAGCCCTCTCCGATCGTCGACCCCTTGATCTCAACGAAGCTCCCCGCCTTGGACCCCGGACCGAGGCGGGTACCCGGACGGAGCGAAGCGAAGGGACCGACGCTGGCCGAGGTCCCGATGTGGGACTCCTTGACGACTGCAAAGGTTATCTCGGCTCCGTCCTCAACGACGGAGTCGACGATACGGGCCGAGGGACCGATCGAGCAACCCGACCCGATTCGGCTCGTGCCCTCGATGAACGTAAACGGACGGATGAGGGTGTCGGGGCCCACCTCGACGCCTGCATCGATGTAGGTGGTCTGCGGATCCTCAATGCCAACCCCCTTTGCCGCCAGAGACTCGATTTTGCGTTTTCGTAGCACCCGGCCGGCGAAGGCGAGCTGGAGCCGATCGTTGACTCCTTCGATCTCCTCCGCATCCCCGGCGAGGACGGTGGGTATCGATCCGTGGGCCTCGGCCATCAGCATCGCCGCCTGAGGCAGGTAGAACTCGCCCTGAGCGTTGGCGTTGTCGGTGCGTTCGAGAGCATCGAACAAAGGGCCCCGCTCGAAGCACCAGATCCCGCTGGACACCTCATCTATACTCGCCTGCTGCTCCGTTGCGTCGGACTGCTCGACTATGCCGGTGCAGCGCTCCTCCCCGTCCCGAATTATCCTGCCATAGCCTGATGGGTCGCCAACCCGTGCGGTGAGCAGGGTGACCGATGACCCGCTTTGCCGGTGAACATCGATCAACCGCCTCAAGGTCGGGGTGGTGATCAGCGGGCTGTCCCCCGAGAGAACGAGGACGGTGCCGTCGAAGTCCTCGAGAGCCTCCGCACACCGCAGAACCGCGTCGGCGGTGCCCAGGAGCTCGGTCTGTTCGATGAGCTCTGCCTCAGGAACGAGGCTCTTCACCGACTCACCCACCATCTCCGCTTCTTTGCCCACCACCACCAGAACCCTGTCGATCCGATCCAGATCTTGAACTGCCCGCAGGACATGGTGCACGAGAGGCAGGCCGGCAGCCTTGTGGAGAACCTTAGGAGTGGGAGAGCGGAACCTTTTGCCCGCACCTGCCGCCAAAACCACGACGGCCAGTCGACCGTCGGACAATTATTTCACCCTCAATCGGCGTACCAGCAGAGGCCTCACCTCAGCAATTCGATCGAAATCGGCGTCGACGTGCACAACGCCCATTTCATGATGAAGCGCGGTCTCCGCTATCAGTAAGTCGGGAATCGGAATGCGATGCCACATTCCGTGGTGATGGGCAAGATCGCGCTGCAAAGTCAGGGCCCTGTCAAAAATATCGGCTGGAGATTGAACGACCTCAAAAATAGCGTGCATATGCGACTTGAGGTCGTCGTAGTCATGCGACGACCGAGCTGAATAGAGCTGTTCAAGTTCCCCGA
>JBBDRH010000110.1:0-9565 GCA_040905645.1 Actinomycetota bacterium | reverse complement strand
GTACCAGGGCGTCGACGCCCCCGGCGCGCAGGGTCCCGACTCCGTGCCAGGCGGGCAGGAAGCGCCCGAGCACGTCCGGCGGGACGGCTTCGACCTCCTTGCGCAGCTTGGCAATCGATCGCCGCCGCACCGCTCTTAGGACCTCCGCGTCGCACCACTCGGTGCCGCTGCCTCCCGGCCGGAACTCACCTCTGACCACCCTGCCCCTCGCCTCCAGCCGGTGAAGAGCGTCCCTGACCACGGCCTGGCCCAGCCCCAGCCGGGCCGCCGGGTCCTCCGTCACGAACGGGCCGTGGGAGCGGGCGAATCGGCTCACCAGGTCCCCGAGGGGATCCTTGGCCGGTTGGAGGAAGGCCTCGGGAATGCCGACCGGTAGGGGGACGCCCAGCGCGTCGCGGAATCGACCGGCGTCCTCGATCGCGATCCATCGGTACTCCCCGGCAATCCGCAGCACTATCGCCCGGCGGCTCTCCTGCAGCTCGATCAGCCACTCCTGGCCGGCGCCGCGGGCGGTGAGCTCTTCCGAGGTGAGGTCACCCAGCAGCCGGAGCGCATCGTGAGTGTCGTCCGCCGATCGCAGCCGCCGGTCGCTCGTCAGCCGCTGCAGCTCGAGCTCGATCTCGCTGAGCGCGTCGACATCGATCAGCTCCCGCAGCTCGGACGACCCCAGCAGCTCCGCCAGCAGCGCGGTGTCGAGCGACAGCGCCTGCGCCCTTCGCTCGGCCAGCGGAGCGTCGCCGTCGTAGATGAAGGCCCCGACGTAGCCGAACAGCAGCGAGCTGGCGAAGGGCGAAGCGTGGTCGGTGTCCACCGTCACGGTGCGCACCCTGGCGGAGCGGATGTCGCGCATCAGCTGGGTCAGGCCGGGAAGGTCGAAAACGTCCTGGAGGCACTCCCGCATGGTCTCGAGGATGATCGGGAACGATCCGTATCCCGACGCCACCTGAAGCAGGTTGGCGCTTCTCTGCCGCTGCTGCCACAGCGGCGTCCGCTGTCCGGGCCTCCGTTTCGGCAGCAGCAGCGCCCGGGCGGCGCACTCCCTGAACCGGCTGGCGAACAGTGCCGAGCCGCCGACCTGGGCGGTGACCAGGGACTCGATATCCTCCGGCTCGAACAGCACCGACTCGATCGGGGGAGCCTCGTCGGCTTCGGGAAGGCGGACGACTATGCCGTCGTCGGTGTGCATGGTCTGGACCTCAAGCCCCAGCCTGCTGCGCACCTGCCCCTCGATGGCCAGTGCCCAGGGGGCGTGGACGCGGGCCCCAAAGGGCGAGTGGACCACCAGGCGCCAGTCGCCCAGCTCATCGCGAAATCGCTCGAGCACTATCGTGCGATCGGTGGGCAGGTGGCCGGTGGCCTCGATCTGCTCGGCGAGGTACTTGGTGAGGTTGCCCGCTGCATACTCGTCCAGGCCCGCCAAGGACAGGCGTTCCGCGGCTTTTTCGGGGGCAGACTGCCCCACCTCCCGCATGAAGGTCCCCAGCGCTCTGCCCAGCTCCACCGGCCGGCCGAGCGTGTCGCCGTGCCAGAAAGGCATCTTCGCCGGAACCCCGGGGGCCGGAGTCACGACCACCCGGTCGTGAGTGATCTCCCGGATCTTCCAGTTGGAGGCCCCGAGAGTGAAGACGTCGCCGACGCGGGACTCGTAGACCATCTCCTCGTCCAGCTCCCCCACCCTGGTGGTGGTCTCGCCGCCGGCCAGGAAAACCCCGAAAAGCCCCCGGTCGGGGATGGTGCCGCCGCTGGTCACGGCCAGCAGGCGTGCGTTGTTCCGGGCGGTCAGCTTGCCGTTGACACGGTCCCAGTTGATTCGAGGCCTCAGCTCGGCAAAGTCGTCGCTGGGATACAGGCCGGAGAGCATGTCGAGCACACCCACCAACGCGCTCGTGGGCAGGTTCTCGAACGAGGCTGCTCCTCGGATCAGGGCTTCCAGCCCATCGACGCTCCAGTCGTCCATCGCAAGCATCGAGACGATGTGCTGCGCCAGGACATCCAGAGGGTTCCGCGGGTAGCGCAGCTCCTCGATCGCGCCGGTCTTCATACGCTCGACCACCACCGCGCACTCGACGAGATCGCCCCGCCACTTCGGAAGGATCACCCCCCGGCTGACGGCTCCCACCTGATGCCCGGCCCGGCCGACCCGCTGGAGGCCGGAGGCCACACTGGTCGGAGACTCCACCTGCAGCACCAGATCTACGGCGCCCATGTCGATGCCCAGCTCCAGCGAGGAGGTGGCCACCACCGCCTTCAGCCTTCCCATCTTCAGCTCTTCCTCGATGAGCTTGCGCTGCTCCTTGCTGACCGACCCGTGGTGTGCGCGGGCGATCTCTTCCTCCGCCAGCTCGTTGATCCGGGCGCAGACCCGCTCGGCCAAACGCCGCGAGTTCACGAACACGATCGTGGAACGATGGGCCTGAATCAGCTCGACCAGGCGGGCTTCGATGCTCGGCCAGATGGTGCGATGATCCGGCCCGCCCGCCGCCGAGCCCTCGGAGAGCTCCTCGAGCTCCTCGCCCATCTCGCTCATGTCCTCCACCGGGACCACCACGGAGAGGTCGAACTCCTTCACCAAGGGGGGATTCACTATGGCCACCTCGCGGCTTCCGCCGAGGAACTTGGCCACCTCGTCCAGAGGCCTGACCGTTGCCGAGAGCCCGATCCGGCGGGCCGGCATGCCTGTCAGCGCATCCAGGCGCTCGAGGCTCAGGGCCAGATGGGCACCCCTCTTGGTACCGGCGACTGCGTGCACCTCGTCGACGATCACGGTTTCGATGTACTTAAGCGCCTCCCGGGCTCCCGACGTCAGCATCAGAAAGAGGGACTCGGGAGTGGTGATCAGGATGTCGGGCGGGTTGGCGGGGAACCTACGGCGCTGATCCTGCGGCGTGTCGCCGGTCCTAAGGCCGAACGATATCCGAGGCGGGGGCAGCCCCAGACGCTGTGCTGCGTTGGCGATACCGGTGACCGGCGACCTGAGGTTGCGCTCGACATCGACCGCCAGGGCCTTGAGGGGGGAGATGTAGAGCACCCGGAGCCGCTCCTTGGGAGGGGGCGCCTGAGAGACCGCGATCCGGTCCAGGGCCCACAGGAAGGCGGCGAGCGTCTTACCCGATCCGGTAGGGGCAACCACCAGCGTGTCCCGGCCCTGGGAAACCGATTCCCACGCCCCGGCCTGGGCGGCGGTGGGCTCGGCGAAGCTGTCGGCGAACCAGGTCCGCGTGGGAACGGAGAAGAGGTCCAGGACAATGCGCTTGTTGTTCATCTCTAACGTTGATAACACTAAGGGATGTCAAGATGTGACCTGAATGGACATTGATCCCCTAAACGCGCGCGAGGATCTCCAGCTCAACTGGGCCCGCCTCAACTACTGCAGCCTCCCGAAGCTTGCCGAGACCCTCGGCTTCGAGCTGCACAGGCTTCCCCACACCGTGAAGATCCTGCTCGAGAACCTCCTCCGGCGGGCCGGAACCCGGGACGTCTCCGTGGACGATGTGAAAGCCCTCGCCCGCTGGCCTGAGCCGACGCCCGGATCCCGGCGGGCGTTCATGCCTGCCCGCGTGCTGATGCAGGACCTGACCGGAGTCCCGGCCGTGGTGGATCTGGCCGCACTGCGCAGCGCCGTCGCCCGGGCCGGCGGCGATCCCGCGGTCGTAAACCCGTTCATCCCGGTGGACCTGGTCATCGACCACTCGGTGCAGGTGGACAGGTTCGGCTCCCAGGACGCTTACTTCAGAAACATCGACTTCGAGTACCTGCGCAACCGGGAACGGTACGCTCTCCTGAACTGGGGCCAGCAGGCGTTCCGGGACTTCCGGGTCGTGCCGCCGGGAATGGGGATCTGCCATCAGGTCAACCTCGAGTACCTCAGCCGGGTCGTCATCCAGCGAGACTCGACGCTGTTCCCCGACACTCTGGTCGGCACCGACTCCCATACGCCCATGGTCAACGGGCTCGGGGTGCTGGGCTGGGGGGTGGGCGGCATCGAGGCCGAGGCCGCCATGCTGGGCCAGCCGATGTTCCTCCCCCACCCGACGGTGCTCGGCGTGAGAACCACCGGGGCTCTCCCTCCAGGGACCACCGCCACCGATCTGGTGCTCACCCTCACCCAGATGCTGAGGCGCCACGGCGTGGTGGGCAAGTTCATCGAGTTCTTCGGCGCCGCACTCAGCAGCTTGAGCGTTGCCGACCGGGCGACCATCTCCAACATGTCCCCGGAGTTCGGGGCAACCTCGACACTGTTCCCGGTCGACGCCAACACCCTCAGCTATCTCAGGGAGACCGGCCGCGCCGAAGCCGCCCTGCTGGCAGAGGTCTATGCCAAGGAGCAGGGGCTGTTCCGGACCGACTCGGACCCGGCTCCGCACTTCGACGAGGTCCTGGACCTTGATCTGTCCTCGGTCGAGCCCAGCCTCGCCGGGCCGAGGCGTCCGCAGGACCTCGTCAGGCTCCCGAAGGTCTGGGACTCGTTCGCTCAGTCGTTCGGCATGGAGCGGCCCGCCGACACGGGTAATACCGTTAAGGACGGGTCGGTCGTGATTGCGGCGATCACGAGCTGCACCAACACCTCGAACCCGTCGGTGATGATCGCCGCCGGCCTGCTGGCCCGCAAGGCGGTGGAAGCCGGCCTGCAATCCCAGCCGTGGGTGAAGACCTCGCTGGCGCCCGGCTCCCGGGTGGTCACCGCGTATCTGGACGACGCCGGGCTCACTCCCTACCTGGAGAAGCTGGGCTTCAACCTGGTGGGCTACGGCTGCACGACCTGCATAGGCAACTCCGGCCCCCTGGACCCGGAGATCGCCGAGATCGTCGATGCCGGCGACCTGACGGTCGTGGCGGTTCTCTCCGGAAACAGGAACTTCGAGGGCCGGATCCATCCTCAGGTGAGGGCCTCCTACCTCGCCTCCCCGCCGCTGTGCGTAGCGTTTGCGCTTGCAGGCACCGTCGACATCGACCTGACCTCGCAACCGCTGGGCGCGGATCCGGAGGGCAAGCCCATTTTCCTCAGAGACATCTGGCCTGCCGGCTCCGAGGTGGAGGAGCTCATTGCCGCATCGATCTCATCGAAGCAGTTCGATGACGAGTACTCCGGCATCTTCAACGGAGATGCCAGGTGGCAGGGCATGCCTGCGCCTCACGGTCCGCTCTACGAGTGGGACCCGGCGTCCACCTACCTCCAGGAGCCGCCCTTCTTCGAAAGCCTCACCACCGAGCCGACGCCGCCCGGCGACATTATCGATGCGCAGGTGCTCGCCCTTCTGGGCGACTCGATCACCACCGATCACATCTCCCCGGCGGGCACCATTCAGCTCAGCTCCCCGGCGGGGAAATACCTGCGGGAGCGGGGGGTGGCCCCGCAGGACTTCAACAGCTTCGGCTCCCGGCGCGGCAATCATCAGGTCATGCTGCGGGGCACATTCGGGAACTCACGGCTCAGGAATCTGCTGGTGCCGGGCAAAGAAGGCCCGCACACCGTCCATCTGCCCGACGGCGAGGCCATGACCATCTACGAGGCCGCCTGCGCCTATCGGATGGAGAACACCCCGTTGATTGTGGTGGCCGGCAAGGAGTACGGCTCGGGCAGCTCCAGGGACTGGGCGGCGAAGGGGACCGCTCTCTTAGGGGTCAGGGCGGTGATCGCCGAGACCTACGAGCGGATCCATCGCAGCAACCTGGTGGGCATGGGCGTTTTGCCTCTCCAGTTCGTGGAGGGTCAGTCGGCGGCAACGCTCGGGATCACCGGGACGGAGACGTTTACAATCCGCGGAATCGCCGGGATCTCGCCCCTCCAAGTGATCAAGGTGGAGGCGACGAAACCAGGCGGCGGAAGGATCGAGTTTTCCGCGATAGCGAGAATCGATGCCCCGGCCGAACTCGAATACTTCCTAAATGGAGGGATCCTTCAGATGGTGCTGCGCAGCTTGTTAGAGCGGTAGGGCTACTGACCCAGCTTCTTCCGGAGCCCCGGAATCTGGTCGAGAGCCGCCGCTACCGCGTCGCTATCCTCAACGTCTTTCCGCTTGGCAACGCTCGGGTCGTCCCCGGGAGTTTCGGCGAAATAATCCACTCCGGTCGGTTCCGGCTTGTGCGCCGAAACATTCTCCCTGAGCCCCGGAATCTGGCTCATCGCGTCTTCAATCGATTCATCAGTCATTGATGTAGCTCCCTTTCTCGAGGAAACAAACCCGTTGATCCGCCTATCCAGTATCAGTCTGGAGCGTCCCTAACGCAAAAGCCTGAAGGCACCACCACGGGACTGGGTGCGCGTAAGGGAACGTTTCGGCGAGTAGGGGGCGATCCTCGCAACGGCCGCAGCCCGCCAGCGCATGCCGACTACCCATACGCTGGGGCCGAGAACGCCGCGAGGATCGTCATCCGGCCGGCGAAACGTCCGACCAGTTCCGTCGTGGTGCCTTACTCTGGGAGCCAGTCTCCAGTCGATCGAAAGGATTCCTTGAACCGATGGCTATGAAACGCGCCCTCACCGTTATCGCACTCACCGCAGGCTTGCTCAGCGGCTGCTCCGGAGGCCGGGAGCCTTCGGGAAACGCGAGCATGCGTCCAGCCCAAACGAGCGATGCCGTGAAGCTGGAGGCAGGCGACAACGTCTTCGCTCCCGGCAAGCTCACCGTCGCGTCCGGCGAGGAGTTAACTGTGGAGGTCACCAACAAGGGCCGGATACCTCACGACTTCACTATCGAGGAGCTTGCGCTCAGCACCGGCGTTCTTCAGCCCGGCGAGATCGCCACCGCCACATTTACCGCGCCCGATGACGACGTCGATTTCGTATGCACCCTCCATCGCGGGATGGAAGGGAAGCTGGAAGTTGCGACGCAGTAGCCGGCCGAAGTAAATGTACTGGAGTCGGTGCGCCGCGCACGTTAGCATTTAGTCCATGCCATTCCGCAGCTCCAACCGCGCTCGATTGGCGGCTCTCGTCCTCACCATGGCGTTTGCGCTCACGGCATGCGGTGGCGACTCCGGCGGCTCCGGCGCCAGCCCAACACCCTCGCCGGCGGGCCTTACAGTCAACTCCACGGTCGGCTTGAAGAATATCGGTCCGGTGGTCGTCGGCATGACCATCGAGCAGCTCGCTACGGCGGCCGGTGTCTCGCTGACCCGGCAGCCCGACTTCGACGCGGCGGTCGCCGAGGGGAACTGCGCCTACATGAGCCCCGGGACGATACCCGGCTATGTGCCTCCTCCCAACAGCGGCAACAAGTCACCTCTGGCCTTCATGATCGTCGACGGCATGCTCGCCCGGATCGACGTCCTCGGCGGTGAGTTCAAGACCTCCCAGGGGATCATGGTGGGAAGCAGCGAGCAGGAGGTTCAGGCGGCTTTCGGCGGGGCGAGCCCCCTGCCTCCGCGTGCCTTCATCGGGCCTCCCTACCGCTATCTGACGGCAACCCCCCGGCAGGCCGCCGACCAGAACTTCCGCCTGGTGTTCGAGTCCGACGGCGCCAAAGTCGTCACCTACCGCGCCGGGAAACTTCCCGAGGTCGACTACAAGAACGGCTGCACTCCCTAGAGATTGAACGCCGTTGGGCAAGCGCCGTCGCCAAAACTGGGTACCCTGGAGGTAAGGACACCTACAGAAAGGGTCGCCGCATGCGTAAGAAGAACAAGGTCATGGACATTGCCGAGGACGTTTCCAAGGACGTAAAGAAGGCCGCCAAGAAGGCCGCCAAGAAGAAGGGCTTCATCTCCAAGATGTTCAGCCGGGCCCTGGTCATCGGTGCCATCGGCGCCGGCGTCAAGTACTTCACGGATTCCACGGCAGGCTCCGCTCGCCGGCAGAAGGTGTTGGCCCTCGTCGGAAAGTAGCCTCAACCCCCGGCCTAGCGCCGAGACCACCAACCTTTGGGAGCGTTTGGCGGCGTGAGATGGCGCCAAGCTTCGTTCTCGGTCGCCCCCATAGGGCACCGGCAATGGGCTCCCTGCGGCCTTGCCTGACACAATCTCACGCGCCCCAAACACGCAAGTGTTAGTGGTCACGGCGCTAAGCTAAGACATCCGTAAGGTTGAACGAGGCCGGGCGATCGAGCTGTTCAAACGTGCATGATCGCGGATCCCGGTCGGTCCGCCACCGCCTGAACTGAGCTACGTGGCGAAATCGGGAACCCTCCATATGGTCGTAACCGACTTCGACCACCAGCTCAGGCTTGAGAGGTTCCCAGGACATGTCCTTGTCACGGTTCCATCGTGACGGGGTACCTCCCGGGATCCGCTCGAACTCGTGAAACTCGGACCAGGGATGTGAGTCGCCCTCGTTCATTCGCACGCCGGCGAGGTCGTCGAGCAAACGGCGCCTCTCCGCCATCGTGAACGCGGCGGCCACGCCGACGTGCTGAAGGTGGCCTGAAGAATCGTAGAGACCAAGCAGCAGCGATCCCACCACGGGACCGCTCTTGTGCCAGCGGAAGCCGGCCACGACACAGTCGGCAGTCCGCTGGTGTTTGATTTTGAACATCAGCCTCTTGTCCTGCACGTAGGGGATGGTCGGGGGCTTGGCGATGACGCCGTCCAAACCGGCCCCCTCGAAGATCCTGAACCACTCCCTGGCAAGCTCCACGGAGTCGGTCGACGGAGTCAGGAACACCGGAGCGCTGCTTTTCCTAAGAGCTTCCTGAAGCGCGGCCCGGCGATTGGCGAAGGGCGTTTCCATCAGGGACTCGTCCTCCAGCGCGAGCAGGTCGAAGGCGATAAACGACGCTGGGGTCTGTTCCGCCAGCATCGCCACCCTCGAGGCGGCCGGATGGATCCGCTGTTGGAGCGCCTCGAAATCGAGCCCGGAGCCCTGGGCCACCACCACCTCGCCGTCGATTACGCAACGCTCCGGAAGCTCCTCCAGAACGGCCTGAACGATGTCCGGGAAGTACCGGTTGAACGGCCGCTCGTTCCGGCTTCCGAGCTCGACCTCGTCGCCGTCTCGGAACACGATGCAGCGAAAGCCGTCGAACTTCGGTTCGTAGAGCATCCCTTCAGGGATTTCCGGGACCGACTTCGCCAGCATCGGCTTGACGGGAGGCATGACGGGGAGATCCATTGACTTATTGTGCCCGAGCCAGGTTTTCCTCGCCGCCGCAAAGGCGTGGGGTGAAGAGACGAACGATCCGCATTCTCCGAACAGATGGTCCGGTTCCCCAACTCGACAAGTTACGCCCAGGCCGGGGCTAGTACACTTTCCTAGGCGATGGGGCTCGCCTAGAACCGCCCACCCGGCTGATGGCTCCTGCTTCATGCCTCAAAGAGCGGAGAGTACGTGCGAACAACGGTGGGGATAGCGGTGGCGGGGGCGTTGGGCGCGCTTGCCCGCTACACATTGGAAGGGTGGATATCGAAGCGAGCGGGCGCGTTCCCCTGGGGCACCTTTGTAGTCAACATTACCGGTGCCTTCCTACTTGGGTTCTTGTTCACGCTCCTAACCGAGCGGCTGACATTCTCTCCATGGATCCGTTCAACCGTGACCATCGGTTTCCTCGGCGCCTATACGACGTTTTCGACGCTCTCACTCGAGACCTTTCGTCTGATCGAGGACGGCGCCTATCTGCTGGGAATGGCGAAT
>JBBDRH010000109.1:0-9706 GCA_040905645.1 Actinomycetota bacterium | reverse complement strand
CAGGCATTGTCAATGGCGGCGTGGCCGAGTGGTTAGGCAACGGTCTGCAAAACCGTGAACAGCAGTTCAATTCTGCTCGCCGCCTCCAGTTACCGATTTCACGGCCTTGTGCGCAAGACGCACGATAGGGTGTGAGTCATGGCCGGACTTCAAACCTCGTACATGGTCGAGGCTGTCTACGTCGAGGGAGCCGCCGAAAAGCGGGCTCCTTTTCGCGAAGATCACCTCGATCGTATGGGCAAGCTGTATCGGGAGGGTGTCGTGCTTGTAGCAGGCGCACTCGCCGACATGAGCGCATCGGTGATGGTATTGAACGTCGATTTCGAGGAGACGGCCAGGGCAATCATCGAGACCGACACCTACTGGCGAAACGGAATCTGGACCGGTTTCACGATCCGCAAGCTCAACCGAGTGGCCTTCGAGCAGTAACCTCCGTTGTGAGAGGCGCCTTCACAGGTAACTCTCGTTTGGTTTCTGAGCCCCTTATCGAAGAAACTTTCGTCGGCGCGTCACAAAACGGGTTCGCGCGGTGCCTATGTCAATATGAGAGCGGAGGCTGTCCGGCTGCAGGTTGCCAACCAACAAACCGACCTCCAGCGAGGGATGGCGCAAGACTTCGACAGGCTCTTCACCGACGAGTATGCGCGGGTGGTTGCCATCGCCTATCGCGTTCTCGCCGACCGGGCCGAAGCCGAGGATGTCGCCCAGGAGGTTTTCCTGGACTTCCACTCCCGGCACTCGAAGTCGGTGGCGTTTGCCCCGGCCTGGCTCCATCGAGCGGCGGGGAACAAGGCGCTGAACAGAGTCCGTTCCCGGAAACGCAGGGAAGCCCGAGAGGCGGCGCAAGGCCAGGAAGCCCAACCCGAGCCCGAGACCATCGTCGAGGAGCGGGAGGCACAACGGCAGCTGCGTGACGCTCTGGGGCGCTTACCTGCAAAAAGCGCGGCAATCCTGGCACTCCGTTACAGCGGCTTGAAGTACGTTGAGATTGCCGACGCTCTCAGCGTCGGAGTCGATCAGGTCGGAACCTTGCTCCGGCGAGCCGAAACCCTGCTGCGAAAGGAGTTGAACTCGTGAAGCACCTTCCCGAGGGGACCCTCCGGCGGATCCTGGACGAGCCCGATGAGGTCTTATCAGAGGACAGGGAGCACCTGGAGTCCTGCAATGTGTGCCAGCTGGTCAGCCGCGACGTGAAGGCCGACATGGACATCCTGACCGAGATGTTCGGGCCGGAGATCGATGCGCTGGACACCGAAGCGGCCTGGAGCCGGCTGAACGCCGAAGCTGAAACCGAAACCGAACCCGCGCCGGAAAAACCGGAGGCTGGTCCACAGCCGGCAGGGGCCCGAGCACTTCTCGCAATCGGGCGGGTCTTCGTGGGAGTGGGGACCTTTGTTCTGCTCTTTGTCGCCTACCAGCTCTTGGGCACCAATCTCGTGACCAACAATGAGCAGAAAGCCCTAGCAGCGGAGCTGCAGACGCAGTGGATGAGCAACGTCGTCGAGGACACGCCCGACCTGGGAGACGGGGTGGGCCTGATCAAGATCCCCAAGATCGGAGTGGACCGAGTGGTCGTGGAGGGCGTCGGCGTGTCGGACCTCAAGAAGGGTCCAGGGCACTATCCCGGAACCGCGATGCCGGGCCAGATCGGGAACACGGTCATCTCAGGCCACAGGACCACTTATGGGGCTCCGTTCAACCGGCTCGACGAGCTGGAGATAGGCGATGAGATCCTCGTCTACGACCGAACGGGCCCGTTCAAGTACGTCGTGACCGAGAACAAGGTCGTCAAGCCATCCGCCGTGGAGGTCCTGGACCCATCCTCGGACGCCCGCCTGACCCTCACCACCTGCCACCCGAAGTTCTCTGCCAAAGAACGCCTGATAATCGTGGCTCAGTTGGAGGGGACGCCGACGGGAACCGCCGACCAGCCGCAGGGCCCCGGCCTGGAGATACTGCCCGAAGCCTAGCCCTACATTCTCGACCGGCGACAAATGCCCAGCGGATCCGTCTAGAATTGCCGCGGTCTTGAGCAAGCGGGCAAAAGTAAGCAGGTCCAAATCCTTTTCTCGCCGTCCCATGCAAAAGGGGGGTCGCCATTACACAAACGGCTGAGGGGCAGGGCTCCCGGCGACCACTCGCCGGCGACGATCCCGGACGAGCGGGTAGAGGAGTTAGCTTCGCCGATGGCGGCGAGCTTGCCCATGAGATCAGGCTGGAGATACTGCACCAGTCCAAGCGCGCTCACGTCGGGCACATCGGATCCGCCCTGTCGATTGCCGACATCGTCGCCGCCCTTTATGGGGAGATCATGAACCTGCCCGGGCCCGACGACCCCGAGCGCGATCGATTCGTTCTCTCCAAAGGCCATGCGGCCCTGGCCCTGTACGCCGCTCTGCATCAAATTGGCTGGCTGACCGCCGAGCGGTTGGACACCTACTGCGGCGACGGGAGCTTGCTCGGGGTACACCCGGATCGGGATCTGCGCGGGATCGACTTCACCACCGGGTCGTTGGGACACGGACTCGCCCTGGGCGCAGGGGCCGCTCTGGCCGCACGTATGCAGAGTTCGGGTCGCAGGGTATTCGTCCTGATCAGCGACGCCGAGTGCAACGAAGGATCGCTCTGGGAGTCGGCGATGTTCGCGGCCCACCACCGCCTTAACAACCTGACTGCGATCCTGGACCTCAACGGCCAGCAAGCTCTCGGCTACACCGGGCAGGTCATGGATTTGGCTCCCATGGACCAGCGCTGGGTCAGCTTCGGGTGGGACGTGGACGAGGTCGACGGCCACGACGTGGCCGCCATCGTAAAGACCGTCGAAAGCGGCGAGGCGGAACGCTCCCGACCGCATCTGGTCATCGCCAACACGGTGTTCGGCTACGGGGTGTCCTTCATGCAGAACAAGCTGGAGTGGCACTACCTGCCGATGTCCGATCAACAGTACGAGCAGGCGCTGGCAGAGGTGAGGAAAGCCCGGTGAGGTCGGCCTTCATCGGGGCACTGGTTCAAATCGCCCGGCAGGATCCGAGAGTGGTTCTGTTGACCGGGGACCTCGGGTTCACCGTGATCGAGCCCTTCCGGGACGAGTTCCCCGATCGCTTCTACAACGCCGGGGTCGCCGAGCAGAACATGGTCGGCACCGCCACCGGGCTTGCCGAAGCCGGCTTTATCCCGTTCGTCTACTCGATCGTGACCTTCGCCAGCCTGCGAGCTTACGAGTTCGTCCGCAACGGCCCGATCGCTCATCGTCTTCGGGTCCGAATCATCGGCGTCGGAGGCGGCTTCGACTACGGCACCGCCGGCTTCACGCACTACGGGCTGGAGGATCTGGGCATCATGCGCATGCAGCCCGGAATCACGGTGTTAGCTCCGGCCGATCACCGGCAGGCGGTGGCCGCTCTCAACTCCACCTACGAGCTCGATGGACCCGTTTACTACCGGATCGGCAAAGACGAGTCCCGGTTGGTGGAGGGGCTCGAGGGCCGCTTTGAGCTGGGGCGGGCGGATCTGGTGGGCGAAGGTGAAGATGTCCTGTTGATCACGATCGGCAGCATGGCCTGCGAGGTGGTGGAGGCCGCCGGCCGGCTGTCCGCCCACGGCGTCCGATGCTCCGTGCTGGTCGTGTCGAGCTTCAACCCCTTCCCCGTGGACGATCTGCGCCAGGCCCTTTCCAGGTTCTCCATCGCCATCACGATTGAGGCGCACTATGCGGCCGGGGGCCTCGGTTCTGCGGTTGCGGAGGTCATCGCAGACCACGGCATCGCCTGTCGCCTCGTCAGACGCGGGGTGAATGAAACACCTCTCGGCGTCACCGGAAGCAGCGGATACATGTCGAAGTTTCACGGGCTCGCCTCCGAGGGGCTGGCGGACACGGTGCTCCGGACAATCGAGGAACTAAGCATCACCAACGGCTGATGGAGGTATCTCACGGGAAGAAGATAAGCGCCGTGGTCGCGTGCTATCGGGACGCCCCCGCCGTCCCTCAGATGCACGAACGGCTGACCGCGGTCTTCACCAAGATCGGCGTCGACTATGAGATCATCTTCGTGAACGACGCCAGCCCCGATAATGCCCGGGACGTCCTCAAGGCGCTGGCCGGATCGGATCCTCACGTCACCGTTATCAATCACACCCGCAACTTCGGCTCTCAAAGCGCCTTTACCAGCGGGATGCGCCTCGCGACCGGGGATGCTGTGGTTCTGCTGGACGGCGACCTTCAGGACCCTCCCGAGCTGATCGAGTCGTTCTGCGAGAAGTGGGCGCAGGGGTACGACGTGGTTTACGGGGTAAGGACGAAGCGCGAAGCCTCCCGGCTGCTCCAGGTGGCCTACAAAGGCTTCTACCGGTTGTTCCGGGCCACCTCTTACGTTTCGATCCCGCTGGATGCCGGAGACTTCTCTCTGATCGACCGGCGGGTGGTGGACGCACTCAACGCGATGCCGGAGACGAATCGATTTATGCGGGGCTTGAGGGCATGGGTCGGCTTTAACCAGATCGGAGTGCCCTACCACCGTGCCGAGCGCCCGTTCGGAGCCAGCACCAACTCGCTGCTCAGGAACCTGGGGTGGGCGCGCAAGGCCATTCTCTCTTTCTCCTACGCGCCGCTCGACCTCATAACGATTCTGGCGATAGTGATGTGCGGGCTTTCGCTGCTGCTGATAGTGGGTCAGATTGCCGCACGGATCCTGGCCCCCTCCCTGGT
This sequence comes from Actinomycetota bacterium, assembly GCA_040905645.1. Taxonomy (GTDB): domain Bacteria; phylum Actinomycetota; class CADDZG01; order JAHWKV01; family JAHWKV01; genus JBBDRH01. The sequence goes on along the minus strand of JBBDRH010000109.1, from coordinate 5,001 downwards.
TCCTACCGGTTTTACGACCCTAATCGTCCTCATACTGTTCATGGGAGGGGTTCAGATGCTCTGCATCAGCATCCTCGGGGCCTATATGGCCCACCTGTACGACGAGGTGAAGCGCCGCCCGCCCTATATTCGGGAAAGCGTGTTCAACCATCCGGACGGGCAGGACCGGCCCCTCAGCGACGAACCGAATGCCCCCACCGACCCGCCCGCATCGGGCAGTGAGGACGCTCAGCCCTTGTAGCCCACGGCAACGAGGTTGCCTGCCGGCAGAGAAACGGGCACCGAGCCCAGCCTGGTGGACCCAAGCGCACCAAGCAGCGGCTTTTTGACCGCCGCCGGCAGGGGGAACAACTTCGTCCAGTACCTGAGCGGATAGCGGTTGAACATCGGCTTGACCTCCACCCTCACGTAGCCGGTGTGCTCCAGGAGGTACCGAAGGCTGCGAGGAGAGAAAAGTTGGAGATGCTCGATGTCGAAGATCGGCGACTTGCGGCCGAGCGCCCGTGCACTGAGCGCTCGCCGGTCGTGGCAGACGAACATCGCCGCCCCTCCGGGGGCCAGAAGGGAATGAACCTCCTGCGATAGGGCGGCTGGATCCGTCACGTGCTCCAGCGTCTGAAAGCAGGTGATCAGGTCGAAGTAGCCGGGCGTGAAGTCCTTTGCGGAGAACATTCCCTGCCGGATGAACGGCCGCACCCTCTCGGCGGCCGCGAGGATGGGCGCGGTGGAGGGCTCCACTCCGATCACGTCTGAGAAGCCGGCGTCGAGCAGTGTCTCGAGGAATGCCCCGTCTCCGGCGCCGACGTCCAGCGCCCGGCGCTTCGACGGCAGGTGCTCGATGATCCCGCGCAGCAGCTGCCCGTAGGTCCTGGCGGCGAAGGCGGCCTCCTCCGAGCTGTCGTAGCCGGCCTGCTCGTAAGCGCTGCCGAGCAGATCGTTGGAGGGAGCCGGATCGGCGTAGACCACATCGCAGACCGGGCACGCCATGAGCCGGTAGTGCATGTATTCCGGGAGCTTCCTCGAGGCGAAGGCCAGCCGGCCCAGTTTCGCCGGATCCAGCTTTTCGGGGGCAAACACCTTCGAGTCACCTTCCGACCCGCACAGCGGACACGAGCGGGCTTTGAGGGCCAGGCTAGCCGCCGGCCGGAGGCGTGTCCGGCCGGGCTTGGAGTACCGCTGGGCCGATACGACTATGACGGCGCAGGCCAGCGTGTTGCCCAGTGGAGTCTTCTCCACCAGGGGTTCGAGTCGTTTGCTGGTTCTGGCAAACCAGTCGGGACAGAACATCGGCACGAAGCCACCAAACTTCACCCGGGTTACCGACCCACCGCCCCGTTTGATCCAGCGCAGAAGGCGCAGGGGAGAGTAGGACCTCTCGAAATGCTCCCGGTGGTAGCGGGAGGCTTTTTCGATGACCTTGAGCCCCAGGTTGTTGCCGTTCGGTTCGAGGATCACCACCTCCCGCGCGACGCGAAAGGCTTCTCTGATGGTGCGCTGTGGCTCGTCGTCATGGTGAAGTACCCCTTGAATGATCGCCAGGTCGAAGTTGTCGTCGGGCCAGGGCAGTGCATGGCCATCTCCCACCACGAAGCTCATGCCGCCGCGCTCGCCGATCTTCGACTCGGCCACCCCGATGGCACTCGGCGCCGGGTCCAGTCCCACGATGCTGGCCGGCCGGCCCCGGTCGAAGAAGTGCCTGGTGAAGTGCCCGTCGCCGCAGCCGATGTCCACGACGCGTCTTCCCTCCATCTCGACGGCTTCCAGGATCAGGTCCTCCAGCTTCTGAGTGGCAAGCCGGCTGCTCAGGCGGGTTTCGGTCGTGTACACGTACCCGTCGTTGCTCGAAGCGTCCTGGTCGAAGACCTGGACCTTCGCCTTCATTTGAGCTCCATCCGGCTTCGTTGTCATGCTCGATACGTTAACCGATCCCAAATTCGCCCAGTTGCCACCGCACTAGACCTCCGTCGCACCGTAACGCTCGTGCAGCTCCGGACGGTCGCGCAGCCAGTTCGCAGTGAGTTCAAACCCCTGTTCGAACATGATTCGTGGACGCCACCCGAGCTCCGCCTGTATCTTGCTGCTGTCGGAGACCCAGGTGGTGGAGTCCCACTGCCGCACGGTCATGGTGCCCCACACCGGGGCGTCGGAGATGTGCATGCATCTTACGGCGATGTCGACCGCCTCCTTCATGGTGGTCTGTATTCCGGTGCCCACATTGAACACCGCACCCCGCTCCTCGGTCCGGCTCTGGACGGCGAGGACGAAGGCAGAGACAACATCGTCAACGAAAACGAAATCCCGGACGATATCCGGGGAAACCAGGGGCGGAAGGTGTCCCGTGAGGCCCCGCGCGATCAGGGTTGGGATCAACCGGCCGGGCTCCTCGTAAGGACCGTAGACCGAATAAAGGCGCAGGGTCGTAAGGCGAACATCGCACTGGGTGGCCACCTGGCGGCAGTAGTGCGTGGCGGCCGCCTTGGTCCAGGCGTAGTGGCTGTTGGGCTCGAGGAGGTCCGTCTCGCTGGGGGGCATGCTCTTGAAGCCGTACTCGGAGGACGATCCGGCATTGACGAGTGCCTCGGCTCCCGACTTCACGCAGGCGCGAACCAGGTTGATCGTGCCCAGGATGTTGGTGTGAACCATCTGCTCCAGGTCGGTCTCACCCGGATAGGCGCCGTAGACGCCCAGATGAAAGGCCCAGTCGGGCTTGATGGCTTTCACGCGGGCTTCCACGGCCTCCCGGTCCCTCAGGTCCGCCTCGAGGAGAGTCACGTGTCCCGACAGAGCCGAGAGGCGCCAGCGGTTTGCATCGGGGCGCAGCAAGAGGAAGACCTCGTGACCGTCCTTCACAAGACGGTAAGCCAGATTGGCGCCTACAAAGCCGGTGCCGCCGGTGATGAGAGCTCGTTTCATGCGGTATGGAAGGATACAAGGACCGCCTGAATGTCTAGTCGATTGTTAACGCGCTCATGACTCTCGTGCCCCAGATCCCGGAGGGATTGTCCGCTCGCGCCTACCTGGCCAGCTTGTTGGGTCCGGTGGCGCTCGCCTCTGCGCTCGGCGTGCAGGTCACGCTCACCGCAGCGCTCCTTGTTATGGCCCCGGTGAGACGGACGGCCGGCTACACCATTGTCGGGGCATGGTTGTACGTGCCGGAACGTGATTTGTTGTGGTATCTGGCCGGGATCGGGCTTGCTATGGGGGCCGCTCTCACATTCACACTGGTGTGGCGCCGGCGACTGGGCTCGGCAGGACCGCCGGTTCCGGACCGCCGTTTGCTGCGCCGCGCGCTGCTGCAGACTGTCGTGGCTATCGCAGCTACCGTGTTCTATCTGAATCGGTTCTTTCACGCCCGGACCCAGTTCGCCTTGCACGGCAAGATGCCCGCGTCCTTCCAGGTGTTCGCCATAGCCATTGCTGCAGCGATCGTGGCGGCGGCCCTAATCTCCCGGACACGCCGGAACGAACCTGCCGCGGAGAAGAGGCCGAACCGTTTCCTGGACCAGCTCGGACCCTTCGAGATGGGCCGAGCTCGCCTTTCGATTCTCGACCTCGTCGTTCCGATCGTCATTGTGCTGTTCACCTACGTGCCATTTTGGCGCCAGATGGCCGGCAGAGCGTTCCAGGATGAAGCACTGTTTCATTGGGACTTCTTCGCCATGGGCCCCATGCTGGGGTTGGTCTCCGGCGCCGCCCTGGGCACGGACGTTCATTCGTTGTACGGCGTGGGCTGGCCGATGTTTTACCGTGCTCTGTCAGGTTGGCTCCCGATCTCCTACGGACGCATGATCCAAATCGGTTCCATCTACCTGTGCATCTACATGTTGGGTGTCTACCTGCTGCTGCGGATGCTGGTCCGGCGCCCGCTCCTGGCCGCGTTGGGCACTGCGCTGTTGATCCTTCAGTTTTCCGTGGGCACCCAGGAGTTCGCCTTATGGCGCTTTCCCTCGCTCACCTTCATGCGATGGCCGTTCGATGTGTGGTGCTTCATAGCCCTGGTCATGCACGGGAGATCCGGAAGGCGGATCTGGGCCATCGTGGCCGGGGCGATGGTAGGCCTGGCAATCGTCTTCGTGTTCGACACCGGTGTGTATCTGGCCGCCGCGGTCGGACTGTACTGGCTTGGCACCGTCGCCATAGCATCGGACAAAGGCCGGCGTCTGCTCGATTCGGTGCTCTCGGGGGCCACGGCGCTGATGGTCCTAGCCGCGGGGTTCACGATTGCCAGCCGGGGCACCTTCATTCAGTCCGGCTTCTGGAAGGGACTTTTTGAGACCATCCTGCAATTCGGTGACGGTTACGGCCAGTTGCCGTTGGCCACCTATCCCAGGACGCCGGCGCTGGCCTTTTTCGCCGTGGTGTTCCTGTTTCACCTGGTGGTGCTGGGTTGGTCCCTGGTCCTGCTGTTGCACGGCAGGGCGGGACACTTCGAGGTCTTCAACGGGTGCCTGTCTGTCTACGGCCTGCTGCTGCAGACGAAGTTCGTCGGTTATTCCGAGAACATAAACGCCTTCCGACTCTGGGTTCCGGCTCTTCTGGTGGCTATCAACCTGGCCGGCAGGGCCGATTTTCACACCGGCAAATATCTGAGGGGTCTGTGGGGGAAGTCGCTCCGCACGCGGGCTGCCGTGAGCATGCCCTATGTTGCCGTCGGGCTGGTCGTCTCGCTCCTGGTGGCTGCGGCGCCCGGACAACCCCTGACCGATCAGCTTCTGTCCTATCCGAGTCTGGTTTCCGCAGCGGTGAGAGGACATCGTCCGGACGGGCTGTGTCTGATGACCGCACCGAGGGATATCTGTGGCCTTCCCCCGGAGCTGGCCGGGACGGTCGAGCAATCCAGGGCGTTCGCGGCCCGGCTCTCCACGCTCGGCCGTCAGGGCAAGACCATCGCCATCCTGGACACGTCTGGATTGGTCTTCCACGTGGCATCCGACACCGCGCCTTGGGGGCGCTATGCGCGGCTGTTCGATACGGTGATCGTCATCAAACTAGTGGATCGGG
>JBBDRH010000108.1:0-1607 GCA_040905645.1 Actinomycetota bacterium | reverse complement strand
TTCGGCCGAACGCCCACCGGCGGCTGAAGACCCAGACCAGCCGACGGACCGTCCCTCTCTGGCCCCAGCTCCGAGACATCCTCCAGGAGTGGATGTACGGTGGCGACACGCCGAGGACGTCGGGCCTGCTCTTCCCTTCCCCGGACGGCGGGATGGTGGGGAGCCTGCGGAAGCGGCTCGATCGTATCGGCACGATGTGTGGCCTGGAGGCAGGCGAGGTCCGCACACGTGCGTTCCGACACACCTACTGCTCGGCGCGGCTTCAGACCGTCCAGCGGATCTTACGGCCGGGCGGTGATCCCACGAACGAAAGGGACTGGGAGCACGTGGAGGTGTCGAAATTTCAGGTGCAGAAGGAAATGGGTCACGGGGGTGCCCGACTCGTCGACCGGATCTATGGGCACGCGCCAAGGCTTCCTTACCGGGCTGACGTGGTCGAGTATCGGGTGGAGCAGCATGCGGAGGCGCTGGGCGGGCGGTTGAGGGGACTCCGCAATACCAGGGTGATGACCTGATTGTGAAGCTACTGCAGCTCGCGCTCCGGCTTGTCTATAGAAGGCGCCGCCTAGCCTGGCGCTTGGGAGAGCGGTGGCCCATTCTGTAGCATAGCGTAGTTATCTGCAATGCGTTCCGGCTAACACCGGTCGTCGTGACAAATCGTGAGACGAGTCGAAAGTATCGACCTGGTGGAATACTCCCGCGCCCAATGCGTTGGGTGGCTAAATCGCCCTTCGGGCCACACCGCCCGCAGGCCTACTCGCACAGACGAGGCTTGAGCTAGTCATGCGTATTACCTTCCCGGAACCGAGAGCCGGACGGCCACTCCAAGTCGAGCTCCGGCTCGAGCGAGGCCGATCGACTGTCGAACTGCGTGTCGGCCAGGAGACTCTGGTCCAGCACGCCTTCGACTGCCCGGATCCACCGTGCTACCAATCGTTCACGGTCGTGATTCCCATTACCGCTGAGGGTCGGACGGTGGAGGTCCTGGGTCGTGACGCTGCGGGCCTTACCGAAGAGCGGAAGCGAGCCCGCTAGCCGTCATGGATGAGCTGCTTCAATGGCTAATCCAGAATCCCGATGTCATAGCCCAGCTCGTGGGCGCCGCCGGCACCATTGGCGCAGCCTTGATTGTGGGTGTGGCCGGGACATTCATCACCAGGCGTTTCCAGAAGGAGCGAGACCTTCAGGACCGCGAGTCGCAGTGGCGTAGCCACGCCGTTGAACTCTCGCGGTTAGAGCTTGAGCGCAAGCTAGGACTCCTCGAACTGGATCGTGAGCTCGGCAAGCTATCGGCAGACTACGAAAGACCGCAGCAGAGCATCTTGGACTTCTTGGCCTGCTACCGAGACCTTCAAGAATTGGGAGAGAAATCTCCCCGCGAGTTGTACCAAGATATCCAGCGCGACCGGATTCGACCGCCCGCATCGGGCGAGTCGGCGAAGGTCGTGGAAGGCTCTGGTGTGTCAATGGGAGTGCCTGAAGCAGTGCGGCCCACCACAGCCGATCAACACACTGCTTCCTAACATGCGTTTGCTGTTGGCGCGATCTGAGCGACTGAGCTCGCGCTGCGGCGCTCGGGGACCATGTTCTTGGTCGCGTAACAGACA
>JBBDRH010000107.1:0-1623 GCA_040905645.1 Actinomycetota bacterium | reverse complement strand
GATCGAAGAAGCCGAGGGGCAGCTGAAGAGCGCCGGCGCGGTGTGCCCGACGTGCCTGAGGCCCCTCAGCGAGCACGACTCGGCCGCCGCCCTTCAACAGCACGGAGAACGTCTCGCCCGGCTGAAAACCACCTCATCGAGCGCCCGAGCCCAAGCCGATGGGGTGCGCTCGCAGCTCGCCGCCGTCAAGGAGGTCCTGGCAGAGGTCCGGGCTCTCTCACTTCCCACTCCCCCGGCAGGGAATGAGCTCGAGCCGGCACTCCTGAGCTCGTCGCGCGAGGAGTACGAGGCGGCGCGAAACCGGCTTCAGGAGATCGATCAGCTGGTAGCTCAGCTCACCGCAGGGAAAAACATGTCGCTGGCCAAGATCAACGAGCTGGAGGAGGCGGAGCGTCAGACCGCCGAGATCGCCGGGCTTCTTCGGCAGGAGGGGGTAGCGCGAGCCGCGGGCGACGCCTTCCGTGCAACTGCCGATGCCATCACGAGGGAGCAGATCGAACCCCTGGTCGCCGAGGTGGGCAGGCGCTGGAAGCTGATCTTCGGCTCGGACGGGCTGCGCCTGAGCCCCCTGGGAGAGATAACCCGGGAGGTCGGCAGCCGGGTGCTCCCCTTCAAGTCCCTAAGCGGCGGAGAGAAGGTTTGGGCTCTCCTGCTGACTCGCCTGCTGATCACCGGGGCTTCGACTCGAGCTCCGTTCGTGTGGCTGGACGAGCCCCTCGAACATCTGGATCCCCGGCTCAGGAGGGTCGTCGCCGGCACTCTGGCACGAGCGTCCCACTCGGGAGGCTTGCGCCAGGTAGTCGTCACCACCTATGAGAGCGAGCTGGCCCGGCAGCTGATGGAGGACGTGCCCTCCGCATCCTTGATCTACGTTAGAGGAGCCGGGTGACGAAAGGGGAAAGCTGATGGAAGTAGAAAGCTACGCACACGGTGAGCCGTCCTGGCAGGATGTCTCCGCCGATGCCGCGAAAGCGGCGGACTTCTACTCGGCCCTGTTCGGCTGGGAGATCCCCGAGGGCACCGAGGAGTACGGAGGCTACCGGAACGCCAGTTTGCAAGGACGCAAAGTTGCCGGCATCAGCCCGCAGAACGAGCCCGGCCCACCCGTCTGGTCCACCTACATCAACGTCGATAACGCCGACGCCGTTGCCGAGCTCGTAGCCGCCAACGGCGGGCAGGTCATGGTGCCGCCCATGGAGGTAGCGCCGTATGGCACGATGGCGATCTTCATCGACCCCACCGGCGCAGTATTCGGCGCCTGGCAGCCCGCCGAGCACCGGGGTGCGGAGATCCGTAACGTTCCCGGGGCGGTGACGTGGTACGAGCTGGTCACCACCGATGTCGACGCCGCCGCGAACTTCTACTCGGCGGTGTTCGGATGGGTCGCCCAGGCTCACGGCGGCGCCGCAGCACCCGGGGGCTACACCGAGTTCAAGCTTGGCGAGAAGACGGTGGGAGGGATGATGGCAAAGCCGCCGATGATCCCCGCCGAGGTGCCCTCCTTCTGGGCGGTGTACTTCGCGGTGGACGACACGGACGCGGCGGTCGCAAAGATCACAGAGCTGGGTGGCAAGGTGGTCATGGGGCCGACCGATATTCAACCCGGCCGTTTTGCGGTAGTCG
>JBBDRH010000106.1:0-1625 GCA_040905645.1 Actinomycetota bacterium | reverse complement strand
TCCGGGAGGTCTTGCGATGCCGTGAGGCTGCCCGTTGAGGCCGGCCGAGCGGCAATGGCACTGCTTGCCGGACCCGGCTCTCCTGTCGCGTTGGGGAGGTCCACCGGCCCGCTACTCACGTAGAGGGCCTTTTCTGGATTGGCGCACCACCAGACCAGGCGACCATGGCGTCCCGAGTGCCGGGAGGAGCCAGCGGTCGATCCGGATTCGGCCTGCCACCTTCCACGCAAGCAGGATGAGGACCGCCAGCACAAACATCACAGGGTTGGTGGAGGCCGTGCCGGCCAGCAGAAAGTTGAAGTTCATGAATGCGGCACCGAGCGCGGCGAGTCCGGTGAGCAACCCGATAATCAGGGCAAGTCCCGCCAGGACTTCTCCCCAGGCCACCAACCATGCCATCCAGTCGTGCCAGCCCTGAGCCAGCATGAACTGGAGGAAGTCCCGGTACCAGTCGTAGGTGATCTGTGCTCGTCCGGTTTCTGGCACCTGCACTGCTCCGCTCCAGTAGCCTTCGAGAGCACTCCCGCCGTCGAGCCACCCGTCTCCGCGCACCTTCCCCCAGCCGGAGCCAAGCCATTGCCACCCGAGGTAGAAGCGCACCAACAACCACACGGGCGCCGAGCCCTAACTCGCAAACAGTGCTGAGTACCAACTCGGGTCTGGGAATTCTTCAGGACGAGCTTGATTCAGCTGCCTGAGCAGACTCATGGCCGATCCTCCGTTCTCTTGGCGAGTCGTCGCTCACCAATGAGCCAGACGGTGACAACGCCCGCAAGCACCGGCAGCGCTCCCCGAAACGGGTCCCAGTACTCAGTCGCCACCAGTGCGAGTACCGCCACCAGGAGCCACGCGACCACTCCGCTGGCACCCCTGCCCCTATCTGACGCCATGTCTTCCCCCCGTTCATTTGCGACTGGACGTGGGTGCGTCCATCGACTGGCAGCGCACCGATCAGCAGGACAGACCTAGCGTGCCGTATAGCCACCGTCGATCACCAGTTCACTCCCTGTAGCGAACTTGGACTCGTCCGAGGCGAGGTAGAGAATGCCGTACGCGATATCCACCGGCTCACCGGGGTGACCAAGTGGATGAGCCTCATTGAGGGCCTGGCGTCCCGCTTCGAGGTCCCCCTGTTCCCGGAGGAAGTTCTCCACCATCGGCGTCCAGATGAAGCCAGGGTGGACCGAGTTAACCCGAATCCCGTCCGCCGCGTAGATCAGCGCATCCGTCTTGCTCATCAACCGCACCGCCCCTTTGGCCGCATGGTACGGGGGGGCGTCCGGGGCTCCGACCAGGCCGTAGATCGAAGACAGGTTGACGATGCTCCCGCCGCCCGAGGCCTTCATGTGCGGCACCGCATGTTTGGTGCAGAGGAACACGCCCGTCACGTTGATCGCGATGACCTGGTTCCACTCCTCCAGGGCGATTTCGTGCGTTGGCTTGTTCACGCCGGAGATCCCGGCGTTGTTGACCAGCACGGTGAGTCCGCCGTAGGTATCTGCTACCTCCCGGAAGACCCGCTCGATCGCTGCCTCATCCGTTGTATCGAGTTGCCAGAATCGCGCCTCCCCTCCCGCCTGACGGATTCCCTCAACTGCCTGATTCCCCGCCTCAGCCTGGATATC
>JBBDRH010000105.1:0-1628 GCA_040905645.1 Actinomycetota bacterium | reverse complement strand
CATCGCCTACTCAGCTTTTGGCTACGCCGGTCAGAAGTGCTCGGCGGCCAGCCGGCTGGTAGTTCACTCCGGGGTCTACGACCAGATGGTCGAACGGCTGGCGGGCGCGGCCGCCGAGCTGGTGGTCGCGCATCCCAGGTTGATGTCGGTGACCGTGGGAGCGTTGATCGATGAGGAAGCCCAGCGGCGCGTCCGCTCATACGTCGAACGGGGGGCGGTAGATGGCAAGCTTGTCTACCACTACACGGATGTGCCGGAGCAGGGGTATTTTGTAGGCCCCGCTATCGTCACCGACCTGGAGCGGTCATCACCTCTGGTTACCGACGAGATCTTCGGGCCGGTTCTGAGTGTGCTCAAGGCAGGCTCCTTCGATGAAGCCCTCGAGATCGCAAACGACACTCCCTACGCCCTGACCGGCGGTGTCTACTCGCGTACCAGATCGCACATCAGGCAGGCCGCAGCCGAGCTGCGTGCCGGCAACGTCTACATCAACCGGCCGACCACCGGAGCCGTGGTCGGGAGGCAGCCGTTCGGTGGCTACGGCTTGTCGGGTGTGGGCTCGAAGGCGGGCGGGCCCGACTATCTGCTTCAGTTCGTCAACCCCCGCACGGTGACCGAGAACACCCTGCGCCAGGGTTTTGCCTCCACCCAGACCGCGTGAGGTTTCAAGCGCGCTGCTCCAACGGCCTCCACGATGTCCGGTGCCCACCCAGGCGATCGGGAGTACGATAGCCGTAAGGATTCTCTTAATTACGGGAGGTTGATTGGCAGAAGTAGGAGCTATCGTCGAAGGGACCGTAACGCGGTTGGCAGACTTCGGGGCGTTCGTCCAGATCGGAGCGGGCGAGACTGGGCTGGTACACATATCCGAAGTTGATCGGAACTACGTCAAGGACATCAAGGAGCATCTGAAGGAAGGCGACAAGGTCAACGTCAAGGTTGTCGCTATCAAAGAGGACGGCAAGATCGACCTTTCCATCAAGCAGGCCGACCCTTCCTGGGAGGAGCAGTCCACTCGAAGCCGGGGCGGCGGCGGCAGGGATCCCGAGTTCGAGGCCAAGCTCAAGAGGTTCATGAGAGAATCCCAGGAACGGCTGGCGGACGTTCGCAGGCAACGGGATTCCAAGCGCCAGTAAACGCAGCATTGTTTCACGAATCCAAGCTGAATAATCCGTCCACCTATCGGGCGAACTATGTAAGCGCGCAGGATTTCGACGCCGTTATGCGCCAGCTCGGAAGGTCGCCCCGAGGCCGCTGGAGGGTAGCCCGCAGGTGCGGCTGCGGCAGGCCCCAGGTCATCCAGACAGAGCCGAGGCTGGACGACGGCACCCCCTTCCCAACTCTGTGGTGGCTCACCTGTTCCAAACTGTCATCCCAGGTGGGACGTTTGGAGTCGAGTGGATGGATGGCCGAGCTCAACCGCCGGCTCCAGGAAGAGCCGGACCTGCATCGAGCCCTGGAGCTCTCCACTGCCGAGTACGTTCGGCGTAGGGACGAGCTCGAGCGCCTGGGCCGCCCCACCCACCCCGGGGGCGGTCCGAACAAGGTCAAATGCCTGCATGCCCACACCGCACACCACCTGGTGAGCGGGGACAACCCCGTCGGGGCGGCCGCGCTCGCAGAGCTCG
>JBBDRH010000104.1:0-1631 GCA_040905645.1 Actinomycetota bacterium | reverse complement strand
TTCCCGAGGGCCTGGAGACGGCGATCTTCGGGCTCGGTTGCTTCTGGGGCGCCGAGCGGTTGTTCTGGCGCAAATCCGGCGTATGGACGACGGCGGCCGGCTACTCGGGGGGCCACACGCCGCACCCGACCTACCGGGAGGTGTGCTCCGGACTGACCGGGCACGCCGAGGCCGTCCTCGTGGTGTTCGACCCGGCCCAGATCTCGTACTCCGAGCTACTGAAGACCTTCTTCGAGGAGCACGACCCGACACAGGGCATGCGTCAGGGCAACGACGTCGGCACTCAGTACCGGTCGGCGATCTACTACACGAGCGACGAGCAGAAGCGGGTCGCCACCTCGACGCTGGAGTCATACAACCAGGCACTCAGCGATGCCCACAGGCCCAAGGTCACCACCGAGATTGCCCCTGCCGGGCCGTTCTACTACGCCGAGGACTACCACCAGCAGTACCTCTACAAGGTACCCAACGGCTACTGCGGGCTGAAGGGCACCGGAGTGGCGTGCACGATTCCCAAAGCGAGCTAACCCTTTGTTGGACGGCCCTTCCACCGTCCGGAGTTTTAACGAAAACATCAACGCCCGGAACATCGAAGGACTCGCAAGCCTGATGTCGGACGACCACGTTTTCATCGACACCGCCGGCGGTTCGGTGACCGGAAAGCGCGCGTGCCTGGAGGCCTGGCGGGGCTTTTTCAACGCATATCCTCGATACCGGAACAGCTTCGAATCGGTCCAGGCGAAGGACGGCGTGGTCACCATCATCGGTCACTCGGAGTGCCCCGGGGTTCCCATTCTCGAGGGTACCGCTCTATGGACTGCCATGGTCTCCGGTAACCGGGTGGCTCAGTGGCGGGTTCATGAGGACACAGCCGAGGCCAGGGAGCGACTCGGACTCACTTAGAAATTGGGCGCTAACTCTTGGTCACCACCAGGGTCGCGCTGTATTGCGACTCGGGCGCGGAGCTGGCAGGGATCAGCGCTTGAAGATTGAAAAGGAAGCTGTTGAAAAACACGGTCTTGGTCCCCTCGAAGGTGTTCAGCTCCAGTCTGCTGCTGCTCCCCCGCTGGGCCACCTCTATCGCGATGCGGGCGTTTCCGGCCCAGATACACTGCACGTTCGGTGGGCAGCGGGAATCGCCGAGAACTGCGGCAAATTTCACGGTGAGCCCCTCTCCGGCAAGCGCCGCCGTCTCACCGACTCTCAGGCTGAACGGCTGGCCCAGTGTGAAGGGTCTGCCTGAGACTGGAGGTTGCGTCGCCGGGGGAGGCGGTGGGGGCGGTTGAGTTGAAGCGGCCCTCACCGTGGTGGAGGGCGGCTTGGTGACGGGCCGGGTCGAGGCAGCCGGCGGGGCGACTGTCGATACGACCACCGCACTCGTGGTCGTGGTCGAAGAGTCGGGAACGCTTGAGGTCGTCACTGTTTGGGCTGCGGATCCAGGCTCCGGGTCGGTAAGGCGAACGCATGCGCCAAGGGCCCACGACACCAACACGACAGCCACGGCTCCCAGCGAAGCAGCGCGCGCGCTCGTCAGTTCTGCACCTCGGCCCTTCCCAGGTCCGGCTCCCCGGTCCCCCGCGAGGAGGTAACCATCGTACGTCGTTTGGCTGCAGGGTCGGAGCAGCCGCGCC
>JBBDRH010000103.1:0-1631 GCA_040905645.1 Actinomycetota bacterium | reverse complement strand
ACCACCTACCGGTACGCTCAGCAGCTGCCACTGCGAGGGGATGGTCCCGCTGAAGGTGGACAGATTCGCAGCGCTCGAAAGGACGCTCTGCACTCCGTCCGTGTCCACGGCCCGCAGGGCGTAGTAGTAGTCAGGCGCATCCGGAAGGGGTACGCTCAGCGTTCTCGCGTCCAGGGCAACCGGCCCGGTTCGGCTCAGGCTGCCAATCGCCTGCCCTTCATAGAGCCACAATTCGCTTAATTCCACCTCGTCGGGATAGTCCCACGTTAGCACCACTTGCCCATTCTGCGGGGAGAGATCCAGATTCATAGGGGCTGGGACCACCTCAGTGGTAAAGCTTGCCGGGGCGCTCCACTGCCCTGCCCCGCCTGTGTTGACCCCGCGCACCTGCCAGTGGTAGGTGCGATTGCGAATCAGGGGACCGGGCACCTCAAAGGTGGTTTCGCTCAGCTGCGCAGGGGAGGCTATCGGGTCCGACAGATCCGCATTGCCCGAGAAGATCAGCTCATAGCTAACCGCCCGCTCGGCGGGTTGCCAGGACAGGGTTGGGGTTAACCCGATGCCTGTCTGGTTGGGCTCAGGCGAGAGCGCGGTGATCTGATCCGGCGGAGCCGGTACCGTGGTGAAGCTCAGCGCGCCGCTCCACGGGCCCTCGCCACCGGCGTTCACAGCCCGAACACGCCAGAAGTAGCCGGTGCCCGGCTGCAGGGCGCTGGGTAATTGTATAGTGGTTCCCGTGATCCCGTTTAGGGAGAGTGCAAGGGCTGTAAAAGCTTCGCCGGTAGCCACCTGTAGCTGGTAGGTGGCCGCTCCGACTGCTGGCTGCCAGACCAGTGTTGGTTGCACGGGGATATCGCCGGTTCCACCGGCCGGACTGCTCAAGGCGACCTGCCCCGGTGGATTAGGAATGGTCGTAAAGCTTCGGGTTTCGCTCCATGGCCCACCTCCCCCCGGCCCGGCCGCATGAACACGCCAGTAGTACACCGTGTTTCTTGCCAGAGCTTGAACCGGAGTAAACGTCGTTGTGGTAATCTCACTTTGATCGATGATTATGCTGGAGAAGTCAGCGATCGCGCTTAGTTGCAGGCGGTACTGATTGGCTACATCCTGACCGGTCCAGCTCAGCGAGGGAGCCAGCTCCACGGCGGTTGCTCCACCGGCCGGACTGCTTAGCACAACCTGCACAGGCGCAGCCACCAGGGTGGTAAAGCTACGCGTGGCGCTCCAGGGGCCTTGCCCGCCGCTCTCGTGTACCCCGCGAACGCGCCAGTGGTAGAGAGTGCCCCGGGCCAGCTCAGCGCTCGGGGTAAAGGTGGTGGCGGTAAGTCCTGTCTGATCCACCACCGAATTGGTAAATTCACTGGAAGTGGAAATCGTAATTTGGTACGTCTGTGCGTTGGTAGCTGCCGCCCAAGAGAGCGCAGGTCGTGGGTCTACGCCGGTTGCTCCGGCGGCCGGACTGCTCAGGGTCACCTGATCGGGGGTGTTCACCTCTGTTGTAAAACTACGTGAGGCGCTCCACGGGCCATTGACCCCCGCGTTCACACCGCGAACGCGCCAGTGGTAGAGAGTGCCTCGGGCCAGCTCAGCGCTCGGGGTAAAGGTGGTGGCGGTAAGTCCTGTCTGATCCA